>NZ_JAVTWX010000137.1:2597-22413 GCF_032229645.1 Brooklawnia sp. | reverse complement strand
TCGGGCGCCGCCCAGGCGATGAAACCCGGACGGCGCCCGAAAAATGATTCAGCTCACCCGATCAGGCGTCGTCCACCACGATCACGTAGAGCGCACGCGGGCCGTGCACACCATCGACGCGGGACAACTCGATGTCACTGGTCGCCGAGCCACCCGAGATCCAGGTGAGCGGGTGACCGGCGTGCACCGCCGCCTTCACTACCTGGTTGGCCTCGCCGACATCGGAGACCACCTGGCTCGCCCGCACCACGCAGACGTGGCGATCGGGTACCAGGCTGATCGCGCGGCGCCCCTGATCTTCGACGTGCGTCAGCACGATCGTGCCGGTGTCGGCGACCCCGCTTGCCGCCGCGGTGACCACCGCATCGGTGCTGTTCAGTTCGGCGTGGCTGAGCTGCGGGTCGTCGACCCTGGCTTCCAGCCCGGCGTCCTTGATCGCCTTGATCCACGACGGGTCCAGGCCCGGCGGCACCACCACGCTCCTCTGAGCCCCGGTGGCCTTGAGGCCATCGACGACGGCCTTGGGAACCTCGGTCTCCGTCACCCGGACGACGGTTGCCGAGTAGTCGATGACCTTCTCCACGAACGTACCCACGACATCGTCCATCTCAATGCCGGTGCCATAGACCCAGTTGATCGGTACATCGGTCTCGGGGTTCTTGTCGGTGATGTCCGCGGTTGCCCTCCGGATCCTGGCGAGGATCTCGGTTCTGGCGACATCATTGCGCGTCGTGGTCATCACTTGCCCTCTTTCCGATTCTTCTTCCACCAGCTACGGAAGGTGTCGGTGGGCGGTGCCTGAACGTCGCGATACCTGAGCCATCTTTCGGCCACCGGTACCGGGATCGGTCCGAGCGGTTTGCCCTTCAAAACCTTGCCCGCCCCACGGGTCGCAACCTGCACGGCCTCGAACCGGCGGGCGTCGCCGAACAACCAGCCAGCCGTCTTCATCAAATTCCGTTCGACGGTTCCCTCGGCGTCGGCCCCAAAACGGTCGGCCTTCTCGGCATCGGCCACCCGGTTGCGCAGGTGCAAGATGATGTCGGTGAACGGGATCTTCACCGGGCACACCTCATTGCAGGCACCGCACAGCGAGCAGGCATATGGCATGCCGCGGTCGACCGGATCCTCCACGCCACGCAACTGCGGGGTCAGCGTGATACCGATCGGGCCCGGATAGACCGAACCGTAGGCGTGTCCACCGGCCCGCTCGTACACCGGGCAGGTATTGATGCACGAGGCACACCTGATGCACCGCAGCACCTCGCGTCCGACCTTGTCGGCCAGCACATTGGTGCGTCCGTTGTCCATGAAGATGACATGCTGCTCTTGCGGCCCGTCACCATCGGTGACCCCGCTCCACACCGAGTTGTACGGATTCATCCGCTCGCCGGTAGCCGACCTGGGCAGCAGCTTGAGGAAAACCTCGAGGTCGTCGAAACTCGGCAGGATCTTCTCGATACCCACCATCGAGATCAACGTGTCGGGCAGGGTCAGGCACATCCGGCCGTTGCCCTCGGACTCGACGATCACCAACGAACCGGTATCTGCGCAAATGAAGTTGCCGCCCGAAACGGCCACCTTCGCCCGCAGGAACTTCTCGCGCAGATGCAGCCTGGCCGCGTCGGCCAACTCAGGAGGGTTGGACGATACGTCGGTGGGCGCAGGCCGTCCATAGTTCTTCATCTCGCGCAGGAAGATCTCGCGAATTTCTGCCCGGTTGCGGTGGATCGCCGGAACCACAATGTGCGAAGGCCGATCATGGCCCAACTGGACGATCAGTTCGGCCAGGTCAGTCTCCCAGGCCGCGATGCCCTGCTCTTCGAGATGTTCGTTGAGATCGGTCTCCTGAGTGGTGATCGACTTGATCTTCACGACTTCATCGACGCCCTTGGACTTGGCGATCTCGGCGACGATTTCGTTGGCCTCTTGGCCATCCCGGGCCCAGTGCACCTGCACGCCGTTAGCGGTCAGATTCTTCTCTGCCTCGACCAGGTAGTAGTCGAGGTGCCGCGATACCCGGTTCTTGATGGCAGTGGCCGCATCACGCAGATCCTCCCAGTCGGGTGATTCGGATACCCGAAGCGCCCTCTTGTTACGGATGGTGGTGGTGGCATTGCGCATGTTCTTGCGCTGGACGCTCAACTCGAGTTCTTGTTTGACGGCCTTCTGGAACTTCGGCATACCAAGGAAGGTTCCGGGCTTGTCCGGCGCCGGAGTGAGCCGGGCGACCCCGTGGTTACCCTCGGTGATACGTCGAAGCTCGGTGCTTGTGGTGGTGCTCATGGCTCAGTCCTCCTCCGTGCTTGCCAGGATCTCGGCCAGATGGATGGCCTTGACTCCCGAGTTTTGACGCGCCAGCACTCCGCCGATATTCAGCAGACAGGAGTTGTCACCTGCCACCACGTACTCGGCTTCGGTCTCGCGGACGTGACGTGCCTTGTCGTTGGCCATCGCCGCGCTCATATCCGAGTTCTTGATGCAGAAGGTGCCGCCGAATCCGCAGCACTGCTCCTCGGCCGGCAGCGGCACCATGGTCATGCCGCGCACATGCGATAGCAGCCGAGCGGGCTTGTCGCCGAGCTTCAGCATCCGTTTGCCATGGCAGGACGGATGGTAGGTGACCCGATGCGGGAAGTAGGCGCCGAGGTCTTCGACCCCGAGCACGTCGATCAGAAACTCGGTCAGGTCAAAGATTTTCGAGCTGACCTGGTCGACGTCGCGGATCAATCCGGCGTCACCGGCGTGGCGGGCAAGCATCGGGTGCTGCTCGCGGACCGCTCCTGTGCAGGACCCGGACGGTGCCACAACATAGTCGTAGCCGGAAAAGGCCTTGACATATTGTTTGACGGACGGGATCGACTCGTCGAAGTAGCCGCTGTTGGTGGTCATCTGGCCGCAGCAGGTCTGCTCCCTGGGGAACTCGATCTTGCAGCCGAGCCGCTCCAGGATCTTGACGACGGCCTGCCCCGTCTGCGGGAACATGACGTCGTTGATGCACGTGATGAACAGTCCGACGGTCATTCCCGCCCCAGGCTTGCTGACGACCGTACTGGCGTTGACCGTGGTCCCCGTCATTTCTCCTCCTAGATTAGGTAGCCGAGCGCTTAACCGAAGTTCGGGAGCATCCAGCCGAGTACTGGTGTGGACTGCAAGCCGACAATCAGGCAGAGCACGAGCAGCAGGCCGAGACTCCACGGCATGGCACGGCGCAGGATGTCGGATTCCTTACCCACCAGACCGACGGCGGTCGCAGCGATCGCCAGGTTCTGCGGGCTGATCATCTTGCCGACCACACCACCGGAGGTGTTGGCGGCGACGAGCAGATGCTCATCAATGCCGATATTGGCCGCAGCGGTCTGCTGCAGGGTGGCGAACAGCGCATTTGCAGACGTATCGGAGCCGGTGACCGCGGTGCCGATCCAACCCAGGATCGGTGACAAGAACGCGAAGGCGGCGCCCGCACCGGCGATCCAGGTGCCGATGGTGATGGTCTGACCCGACAGGTTCATCACGTAGGCGAGCGCCAGCACCGAAGCGATCGTAAGGAAGGTCCAGCGCAGCTTGTAAATCTGGCGCCCGAAGACCTTCGCCATCACGGCCGGGCTCATCCGGTAGATCAGGCCGACCAGGATGCCGGTGATCAGCAGCAGGGTGCCTGGGCTTGACAGCCACTGGAAGTTGTAGATGGTTGACGTGTTGGGTGCGCCCGCACCGGTGAGGATCAGGGCGGTTTCGCCGTCCCACAGACCTGGCCAGTGGATCTTGATATCGGTGGATGCCAACCAGGCAGTGACCGGCTTGACCAGCTTGGCGACGCAGAAGATTCCGATGACCAGCAGATAGGGCATCAGAGCCATGAAGATCTGGGAACCGCTGACCTTGTGGACCTCCTTGACGTCGGCGTCGTCGTTGGTGGTGTGGAAGCCTTCCTCGGCTTCGGTCTGCTTCATGTTGGTCAGGCGCTGCGCAGCCTCTGCGGTGCCCTTTGGCTTCCAGAAGCGCAGCAGCACGACACCAGCGGCCAGACCGACCAGCGACGCGACCACGTCGGTGAGTTCGACCGACAGCCAAGTGGCGCTGACCCATTGTGCGACGGCAAAGGACAGGCCGATCGTCAGCGCTGCAGGCCAGACTTCTTTGACGCCACGCTTGCCATCGACGATGAACACCAGAAGCAGCGGGACGAACCATGCGAGCAGCGGGGTCTGATGACCAATGGTGGCGCCGATCTCCTGGTACGGAATGCCAGTCAGGGTGCCTGCCGTGATGATCGGGGTCGCGATGGCGCCGAAGGCGACAGGCGCGGTGTTGGCCAGCAGCACGGTAAGGGCTGCACGCAGCGGCGGATAGCCGATCGACATCAGCATCACACCGGTGATGGCCACCGGCGCGCCGAAGCCTGCGAGGGCCTCCATCAAGCCACCGAAGCAGAAGGCGATCAGGATGGCGAGGATGCGCGGGTCGTCCGAGACCATGTGGAACGTGGCCCGCAGGTCCTCGAAGTGACCGGACTCAACGGTCAACTCGTACATCCAAATTGCACAGAGCACGATCCACGTGATCGGGAAGATACCGAAAGAAGCGCCTTGCAGCGCCGTCATTGCGGTCAATCCGACGGGCATATGGAACGCGAAGACAGCCACCAGAGCGGCGACCGCGACTGCGGAAAGACCCGCCCAATGGGCCCTCCAGCGCAGCACGCCAAGTGTCAAGAAGATAGTGAGCAGAGGTAACAGAGCCACCAATGCGGATAGAAACAAGCTGCCGTTTACCGGCGCGATATCAGGCTGGAACTGCATCGCGAAACTCCATCGTTCGTCGCTAACGTTTGCACAACACACCAATCTTTGACGAATGGTCTAACCACTGTCAAGGAACATGTTCTTAGGAAAGACTAACTAACGTCCGCCTGCCCAACCGAGCGGGGTGGATTAGCTGAGGCTAAGCCACCTTGACTCTCGTGGGACCCGCCAGCACCGAGCTTGCCAGCGATGTCCGGGTGGTTCGATGATGGCGCTGTGAAAGCGTACGAGGTGGTGCGGCAGCACATCGAAGAACGGATCCTCGCCGGCGAGCTGTCGGTGGGTTCACTCCTGCCGTCCGAACGCGACATGGCCGCGGATTTCAAAGTCAGCCGCGCCGCCGTGCGGGAGGCCTTGCGCATGATGGGCGCCCAAGGCTTGATCACTTCGCGCGTCGGGGCCGGACCCAATTCCGGAACGCGCATCGCGGGCCAGAACGGTCCCGCTCTGGGCAGGCTACTTCAACTCCATGTCGCCTTGTCAGAGTTCCCTATCGACGATGTCGTCGAGGTCCGGGTGATGCTCGAGCGCCTCAGTGCCACTGCGGCGTCAGCAAACGCCACTTCGAACAATCTGGCCAAGCTCGGAGATATCTTGGCCGAGATGGAATCCGATCACATGGAGCTGGAGCAGTTCAACGACCTGGACACCCGCTTCCATGTCGCCATCGCCGAGCTCGGCGAGAACCAGTTCGTGACTGTCTTGACGACGGCCGTGCGTCAGGCGCTGGCCAGTCCCATCCGCGAGGCCAGCGACGAGCTGCCGGATTATCAGCGCTTCCGTCGCGACCTGAACCGGCAGCATCGCAGGGTCTTCGAAGCGATCGCCAACGGGGATGCAGCACGCGCCGCAGACCTGATCGAAGAACATATCCGCACGGCCTACGCGATCCTGCCGATGGGTGGTAAAAAGGATTGAGTAGGCTATGGTCTAGCCATTATTGCGACAAAGGAGTCCGGTAATTCATGTCCGTCATTAGTTCCCGCACACAGCTATCCGATGTTCCACAGCAGTATGTCGACGAACTCGCGGCTGCCCTGGGTGAGGATGTCGAGGTCACCACCCGCGCACTTGACCGATTCGCTGTCGCTGTCGACGCATCTCACTATCTTTCTGTCCCCCAAGCGCTGGCACGCCCACGTACCGCTCACCAGGTGGGCATGGCCATGGCACTGGCCGTGCGCTCGGGTTGGCCGCTCACCTTCCGCGCTGGTGGCACCAGCCTTTCGGGCCAAGCGTTCTCTCGCGGGCTGACCCTCGATGTCCGCCGGCATTTCCGCGACATCGAGGTATTGGACGGCGGTAAGCGGGTACGCGTCCAGCCCGGCGCCACCGTTCGCCAGGTCAACGCCCGGCTGGCGAAGTATCACACCAAGCTCGGCCCCGACCCGGCAAGCGAGATCGCATGCACCATCGGCGGCATGATCGCCAACAATTCCTCCGGCATGACCTGCGGAACCACCGCCAATACCTACCGCACCCTCGAGTCGATGGTGGTGGCGCTGCCGTCTGGCACCGTGATCGACACCGCCAGCCCCAAAGCCGGCGAGGTGCTGGCCAATCAGGAGCCGGCCCTGGTCGAGATGCTGACCAAGTTGCGCGCCCAGCTCGGCCGGCCCGAGATGCGCGCCGACTTGCAGCGGCGTTACTCGATGAAGAACACTATGGGTTACGGCCTCAACTCGTTCATCGACTTCGACGATCCGGTCAAGATCCTCGAGCACTTGATGATCGGCAGTGAGGGCACCCTCGGCTTCGTCGCCGAGGCCACCTTGCGGACCGTCCCGATTCATGCGAAGACCGCAACCGGGTTCCTGCTATTCAATTCTCTGGACGCGGCCACCGAGGCCCTGCCGACTATCGTCGACAGCGGAGCCGATGTCGCCGAGCTGATCGACTCGGCGTCCATCTTGGCCATGGGCGAAGAAGCGGCCCCGGTGCTGCCGAAGAACTTCCAGGTCGGCAGCGAAGCGATCCTGCTGGTCGAATACCAGGGTGACTCGGACGACGAACTCTCGGCCCGGGCCGGCGCCGGCATCGACAAGTGCGCGTCCTTCGACCTCTACGCCCCGCCTGAACTCACCCAGGATGCCGGACGCCGCGGACAGATGTGGTCGCTGCGCAAGGGGCTGTACACCAAGGTGGCGCGCAATCGTCCGAAGGGCACGGCCGCGCTGCTCGAAGACATCGCCGTACCGATCATGGATCTGGGCAAGGTCTGCAACGATCTTCAGATGCTCTTTGACAAGCACAATTACGAGGGCGGAGTGATCTTCGGGCATGCCAAGGATGGAAACATCCACTTCTTGGTCACCGAGGATTTCGACGGTCCGGCGTCGATGAAGCGCTATGAAGACTTCACCGAGGACATGGTCTCGCTGGTGCTCGGCAAGCAGGGCACCTTGAAGGCCGAGCACGGCACAGGGCGCATCATGGCGCCCTTCGTGCACCGGCAGTACGGCGACGAACTCTACGACGCCATGTGGCAGGTGAAGAACGCCTGCGATCCGACCACGATTCTCAACCCGGATACCCTCCTCACCGAGGATCCGAAACTCCATCTGTCGAATATCAAGACGACCACGCCGGTGCGTCCGATCCTCGACGACTGCGTGGAATGCGGCTATTGCGAGCCTGTCTGCCCCAGCCAGCACCTGACGACCACGCCTCGCCAACGAATCGTGATTCAGCGGGCGATCGCGCACGCCACCGACGAACACGATGAAGCCCTTGTGGAAGAGCTGCAACGCGACGAGCGGTATGCGGTCATCGACACCTGCGCAGTCGACGGCATGTGTCAAACGGCCTGCCCGGTGCAGATCAATACGGGACAGTTGATCCGCGACCTTCGAGGAGAGCTTGCACCGGCATGGCTGGACGCCACCTGGATGGGCGCTGCCAAGATCTGGGGCCCCTTCCTTAAGGTGGCCTCCGTCGGGATGACCGTTGTCGACCACGTGCCGAACGCGCCGGTACGCGCGGTTACCGGGGCCATTCGTAAGGTGGTCGGCGAAGACGTCATGTACACACTTTCGGACGACCTGCCGGGCGGTGGCCGTGCCAGGCATCCACACCACGCGCCACACCCCGAGATCGTCTTCATGCCGGCATGTGTGGGCACGATGTTCGGCACCGGAGCCAGCTGTGGCAAGGGATCGTCAGATGCTTTCCAGCGTTTGTGCGAACTGGTTGGCATCAGGGTCGAGATCCCCGACGAGATCGAATCGCTGTGCTGTGCCACTCCGTGGAAGTCGAAGGGCATGAAGCGTGGCGGCAATTTGATGGGTGAGCGGCTGGCCAAGGCGCTGGGTGAGGCCAGTAACAACTGGGAGTTGCCGATCGTCTGCGACGCCGCGAGTTGCACTGAGGGCATGGAAGTCGCGCTGAAGCATCAAGGCGTGACGAATGCGAAGATCATTGATGCCGTGCAGTTCACTGCCGAACACATCGCACCGCGCCTGCCGCGACTGTCCAAGGAGCATCTGGCGGTCCTGCACCCCACCTGCTCCAGCACGCATCTGGGCCTCAATGACGCCCTGATCATGCTGGCCGGCCTGGTTGCCGACGAGGTCATGGTGCCGGATAGCTGGCGGTGCTGCGCCTTCGCAGGTGACCGCGGCATGCTGCATCCCGAACTGACGGCCACCTCCACCAAGGACGAGGCAGCCGAAGCGAAGGCCGCGAATGCCGACCTGTACATGTCGCTCAACCGCACCTGTGAGATCGGTCTGACCAGGGCAACCGGCAAGACCTACACGCACGTGCTGGAGGAACTGGCGAACAGGGCGGCCCCGGTGCGGGTCTGAGTCCGGTGATGAGGTTCCGTTTCGTACCTCGGTCTACGGCGTGGCGCCCAGGTCGATCTGCTCCACATCGCGGACGAAGCCGCCCATCAGGCGCCGTCCCAGGCCCTCGAACTTGGCGGGATCACCGGTCGTGACGAAGCTGCGTTGGGCGTTGTGGCCGTCATTGCGCAGCAGATCTTTGCGTTTGAGCGTCGCAAAGGTGGAGCGGGCGCATTCGTCCGCACTACTGACAAGTGCTACGTCGTCGCCCATGATGAAGCTGATCACACCCGAGAGCAGCGGATAGTGGGTGCAACCGAGGACGAGAGTATCGACCTCTTGCTCCTTCAGCGGTGCGAGATACTCCTCGGCCACTGCCATCAACTCGTCGCCGGCAGTGATGCCGGCCTCAACGAAGGGCACGAATCTCGGGCAGACCCCCATGGCGACCTTCACCGGGGAGGCGGCCAACGCATCGTTGTAGCTGCGCGAGGTCGCGGTGGCCGCGGTGCAGATCACTCCGACCATGCCGTTACGCGTGATGGACGCTGCCTTGCGCGCCGCGGGCAGCACCACCTCGATGACCGGCAACTGGGGGTAACGCTCCCGGGCATCGCGCAGCGCAGCCGAAGAACCGGTGTTGCAGGCGATGACCAGAGCCTTCACCCCTTGATCGACAAGCCAGTCGAGGCTCTGCAAGGTGAACTCGCGCACCTCGGCCAATGGACGCGGACCGTAGGGCCCACGAGCGGTGTCGCCAAGGTAGATAATGTCTTCGTCGGGCAGCAGATCGACGATCGCACGCGCGACGGTCAATCCCCCGAAGCCCGAATCGAAGATGCCAATGGGCGCCGAGGACTCGTCATTCACCGGGCCGATTTTAGCGCGAGCCCGGCCGTGTGCTCATTCCTGGGCATTCAATAGCGATTCCTGCACCCAGCCCAGCCACTCATAGATGGAAAACGTCCAGGTTCGCGGATCGTCGTCCGGAAGTTCGCTGATGTGATCGGCATCGTCGGCATCCCGGATGCCCAGCCGCACCGCCAGCGCCAGCCGCAGGTTCGTCAGCGTCTTCAGCCATGCCAGCGTGTGCGTCCCGCAGACCTCGCAGCGGCCCTGAGCGGTGATGGCATCCAGATCGGCTCGCACGATGCTTGCGGCATCGACCTTGTCGTCGAGTTGCGCGGTATGGGTGAAGCGCCGGAAGTCGTAGCTGGCCGCAGGATCGTCGGGATAGGGATCGGGGAAGAACCGCTGCAGCACCGGGTCTGTAGCCGGGTCATCGTCGAAATCGTCTTCGCTGACCATCTCGCGTTCCAGCCTGGCGAAGATCTGGTCCTCGTCGTCGACTGCATCGGATTCGCCGGGGGTATCGTCGTGCAACCAGGCGGTGCCCGGGCCATCGGCGGGCGGGCTCGACTCCAGCAGCAGCTCGATCAGCTGGGCGATGAGCCCGCTCATCAGGTTGATCTCGGCAGGCTCGAATTGGCAGACCACCTGATCGTCCACGCGGTGGAACGCGAGCATCTATTCGGCCTTGTCCATGGTGGCCCACAGGCCATAGCTGTGCATCGCCTGCACATCGCGCTCCATGCAGTCACGGCCACCGGAACTGACGATCGCGCGACCCTCCATGTGGACCTGCATCATCAGCCGCTCGGCTTGATCCTTCGGGTAGTTGAAATAGCTGGAGAAAACATGGGTGACGTAACTCATCAGATTGACCGGATCGTCCCAGACAACAGTGACCCAGGGCCGCACGGCCTGGTTCTGTTCGGACGCGAGCTCCTCGACGGCTGTGCCGCCCAGCACTGACGCGGATGCCGATTCGCTTGCCATGTGCCTATTCTTACCCACCCGGCCAAGGACGCGGGCATAGGCTCGACCGCATGACGTCCACAGCATTGCTCACCGATATGTATGAGCTGACGATGATCAAGGCGGCAATGCATGCCGGCACGGCTTTCCGCCGCTGCACTTTCGATCTGTTCCCCCGCAGGCTGCCCACCGGACGCAGCTACGGTGTCGTTGCCGGAACCGGGCGCGCACTGGAGGCATTGAGGGATTTCCGGTTCGGTCCCGATGAGATTGCCTTCCTGCGCGAACGCGGCATCGCCGACGATATGCTCGCCGAATGGCTTGCCGACTATAGATTCTCCGGAGACATCCGCGGATACGCGGAAGGTGAGCTGTTCTTCTCCGGCTCCCCCGTCGTCGTGGTCGAGGGCAGCTTCGCCGAGGTGGTGGTCTTGGAGACACTGCTGCTGTCGATCTTCAACCACGACTCTGCGGTCGCATCGGCCGCCTCCCGTATGACGCTCGCCGCGGAGGGCCGACCGATCATCGAGATGGGCGGACGCCGTACCCACGAATGGGCGGCAGTCGCCTCGGCCCGAGCATCCTGGATCGCCGGTTTCGGCACCAGTTCCGACCTGGAGGCCGGGCGCAGCTGGGGCATTCCGGTCAGCGGCACGGCAGCGCACGCGTTCACGATGCTCTTCGACTCGGAGGAAGATGCTTTCAAAGCGCAAATCGAAGCGATGGGCGAGCAGACGACCCTACTAGTGGACACCTACGACGTCGACGAGGCCATCAAGAAGGCCGTCGAGCTGACCGGCGGACGCGTCGGCGCCATCCGGCTCGATTCGGGTGATCTGAGCATCGAGGTGCGCCGGGTACGCCGACTGCTCGACTCGCTGGGCGCAACCAAGACCCGCATCGTCGTCACCAACGACCTCGACGAGTATCAGATCGCCGCACTGCGCGGTGCGCCGGTGGACGGTTTCGGTGTCGGCACCTCGGTGGTGACCGGATCGGGTCATCCCACCTGCGGCATGGTCTTTAAGATGGTCAGCCGGGCCGACTCGGACGATCCGAATGCCGCACAACATCCGGTGGTGAAGAAGTCTCAGAACAAGGGCACCATCGGTGGACGCAAGACCGTGATGCGCCAGATCGATCGGCACGGAACGGCCGTCGCTGAAGTCATCGGCGTGGAGGTCGCGCCGCGTGCCGATTCCAACGACCGCATGGTGATGGTCGACCTCGTGCGCGACGGCGAGATCGTCGGCGAAGAACCGTTGCAGGCGGCGCGCGACCGCCACGAGAGGGCCCGTGCCGAGTTGCCGCTGTCGGGCCAAAAGATCAGCCGGGCGGAACAGGCCATCCCGACGGTCTTCGTCAGCCGGGAAGGCGAGAAGACCGAGAACATCTACCTGGTGGGTGAGGCGCCGGCCAACCTCTGAGGCGGGCTGGCGCCTCACCCGGTCGGCGTCCCCGGATTGGTCGGGGTCCCCGGGGCTTGCCCGTCCTCGCGGATCGTGTACGTCGAGCGCCCATGACGGGCCCGGACGCTACACGATCCGGCCTGCGGGGAGGTAGGGCGCGGGCGGGCATGCTATCGAGCAGGCTGGCAGCTACTTCCAGAACTGGTAGAAGTGGTGCACCGGTCCGTGGCCGTGACCGACGCCGAGGTCGTCTGCATGATCCAGGGCTCCGGTGATCCATTCCTTGGCGGCCGCCGCGGTGGCCGGCCAGTCAAGGTTGCGCGGACGAAGCGCCGCGAGCGCCGAACTCAGCGTGCAACCGGTGCCATGGGTGTTCTTCGTCCGGACGACATGCGTAGCCAGCTCGTGGATGCCGGCCGGGCCGGCGAGGATGTCGGTCGCGTTCTCGTCCAGCCGGTGCCCGCCCTTCACCAGCACCCAGTCGCAGCCGAGTTCACGCAGTCCGATCGCTTGGGCACGCATCTGGTCCAGGCTGGTGGCCTGTGACCCGCCCAGCAACACGGCTGCTTCCGGAAGGTTCGGTGTGATGATGTCGGCCTTGGCCACCAGGCGCCGCACGGCCTGCACGGCGTCGTCGTCCAGCAACCGGTCGCCGGAGGTCGCGACCATCACCGGGTCGAGCACCACCGGCGCATCGATCTGATCGAGCAGCCGCCCGACCTCATCGGCCAACTCGCCGGTGGCGAGCATGCCGATCTTGACCGCGTCGATTCGCACGTCCGCGACGAGCGTCTCGAGCTGTTGCCGCACGAAGTCGACCGGCACCACATCTACGCCGGTGACGCCCTGGGTGTTCTGGGCGGTGAGCGCGGTGATCACGCTGGTGCCGAAGGCACCCAACGCGGAGAAGGTCTTGAGATCGGCCTGGATGCCGGCTCCTCCGGACGGGTCGCTGCCCGCGATCGTCAGGGCGATCGGCGGGGTGGCGGCGCTTTGCCAGGCCTCGACGAGACGGCGGGTGGCAGCGCCGATGTCGGGCTGCCCGCAGATCGCACTGATCACCGAGACGCCGGCGAAGCCCGACCACCGCACGGCTGCGGTGTCGGCAGCCTTCACTCCCCCGATCACCACCGATGGCCACCGGCTGCGCTTCGCCAGCGGGACGAGGGTACGCATTCCTGTGGCCGGCACATGGCCCGGCTTCGATGCAGTCGGACGCACCGGGCCGAGCCCGATGTAGTCCATCGCGTCCTGAGCGATGTTGGCGATGGCCCACTCGAGCTGTTCCGCGGTTTCCACCGTCAGTCCGAGAATGGCATTAGGCCCGAGCATCGCGCGAGCCTGGGTCACCGGCATATCGTGCTGGCCGACGTGCGCGCCGTCGGCTCCGGCCGGGCCGACCAGATGCACCCGGTCGTCCAGCAGCACCGGCACGCCGCTGCCCTGAGCTACCTGAACGACCTCGCGGGACAGCGCCAGGAACTCGTCGTCGCTCGCATCCGGGTCGCGCACCTGCACCAGTGTGGCGCCTGCCGCAATGGCCTGCCTGACGGTCTCGGCAACGCCGAGCGACCCGCATTGGGCGGTGTCGGTAACCAGATAGATCGAGAGATCAAGGTCGTCGCGCATGCTCACGAGAGCGTCACCCGGTCGGCTGCCTGCTCGGGAGTAAGTGCATCAAGTGCGTCGAGGAGCCCCACGACGAAACTGCCCGGACCCTTTGCATCGGCCGCGGAGATCTCTGCGGCGATGTTGAGGTGCGATGTTGCCGCGATCGCGGCGTCCAACGGGTCGGTCACCGACGCATAGGCGGCCATCACGGCGCCCAGCGCGCAGCCCACGCCGGTGACCTTGGCCAGCATCGGGCTGCCGTTCGAGAGCTTCACCACTTCGCCGCCATCGGTGATGACATCGACCGGTCCGCTGACTGCAACCACGCACCCATAGTTACTTGCGAGTTCCTTCGCCGCATCGATGGCATCGAGCGTGTCATCGGTCGACTCGACGCCGCGTCCACCCGAGGTGGTGCCGAGGAATCCCAAGATCTCGGACGCATTGCCGCGCAGGATGGTAGCCGGGTTCGCGTCCATCATCTTTTTGACTTCGCCGGTGCGCCACACCAGCCCGCCAGCTCCGACTGGGTCGAGCACCCAGGGCTTACCGGCCGCAACCGCCGCTGCCGTGGCCAGGCGCATGCCTTCCATTTGTTCGGCGGATGGGGTGCCGTCGTTGACTAGCACGCCGGAGGCAACATGGGTGGCGAAATCAGCCGCCTCTTCTGGGTTGTCGCACATGGCCGGTGAGGCGCCGACAGCGTACAAGATGTTGGCGGTGAAGTTCATCACCACCTGGTTGGTCAGGCACTGGACGAGCGGGGTCTGCGCCCGCAGCGTGCTGATGCTCTCGCTGAGAGCGGATACATGGGAACTGAGGGTCATCGCTGACGTCCCTTCGCTAGCACTACCTAGATCAGGTATCTACGGGTTTGGTCTCAGCCGGTACCTTCCCCGGCACCCCGCGTCTTCGATGTACGTTAGCACCGCTCACCCGACGGTCCCCAGAGCTCCGGTCGTCAGACTCCGGCCGGACGCCGGGCGCCGGAGTCCCGAGTTTCGCGCTCAGAGCCAGTCACCCCTCGCCCGTTCCAGTTCCGCCCCGATCGTGGTGTCGGGACCGTGCCCAGTGTGCACGATGGTTTCGGGTGGCAGCGTGAACAGCTTCTCGCGGATGGACTGCTCGATGGTCTCCCGCGAACTGAACGAGCGCCCGGTCGCTCCCGGGCCGCCCTCGAAGAGGGTGTCGCCGCTGAACACGATGCCCAGCTCGGGTACCCCGAAGCAGGTCGAGCCGGGCGAATGCCCGGGCGTGGCGATGGCACGAATTTCGGTTCCGCTCAAGGTGAAGACGTCGCCGTCGGCGATGTCGTCGTCCCATTCCATGTCACCGTGAGTGAGCCCCCAGACCGGACGATCAGCCGGGTTGAGCAGCAGTGGCGCGTCCAGTGCGGCAGCAAGATCGGGCGCATAGCGCACATGATCGTCGTGCGCGTGAGTGAGCAGGATGCCCACGCATTCGCGTTCGCCGACCAGGTCGCGGACGACATCGACATTGTGCGGAGCGTCAAAGACGACGCACCGCCGGTCGTCGCCCAGCACCCAGACATTGTTCTCGACGTCGAAGGTTTGCCCGTCGAGGCTGAAGGTACCGTCGGTCACTGCATGATCGACTCGCAGGAGTGTCATGAGACCACCACCACTGTGCGCAGCACCTCGCCGTCGTGCAGGTCGGACATCGCCTGGTCGGCCCCGGCGAGTGTGGTGGTGCCGGTCACGAAGCGATCGAGCGGCAGTCTGCCCTGCCGATAGAGGTCGATCAGGTACCCGAAGTCGCGCTCGGGCAGACAGTCGCCGTACCACGACGACTTGATTGCGCCACCATGCGAGAAGACATCGAGCAGTGGCAGCTTCAACTCGGCGCTGGGAGCGGGCACACCGACCAGTACGACGCGTCCGGCCAGATCGCGGGCATAGAACGCGGTTTCGAAGGTGGCTGGGATACCGACGGCATCGATCACCACATCGGCACCGAAACCACCGGTCAGCTCCTGTACTTTCGAGACGATCTCGTCGCGGCTCAGACCCTTCGAGTCGATCAGGTCCGTGGCGCCCAGATCGGCGGCGGCTCGAAGCTTCTTGGCATCGATGTCGATCGCGATGATCCTCGTTGCGCCTGCCAGGACGGCCCCGGCGACCGCAGCGCAGCCGACGCCGCCGAGACCTATCACGGCGACCGATTCGCCGCGGCGGACGTCTGCGGTGTTGAGTACGGCACCCAGCCCAGCCATCACTCCGCAACCGAGCAATCCGGCAACTTCGGGTCTGGTGTCCGGGTTGACCTTCGTGCATTGGAGCTCATGGACGAGCGTCTGCTCACAGAAGGCCCCGATGCCGAGCGCGGCGGTGAGCACGGTGCCGTCGGTCAACGTCATCGGCGCCGAGGCATTGAACGTGTTGAAGCAGTACTGCGCCAGGCCCTTCTTGCAGGCACGGCATTCGCCGCAGACAGCGCGCCAGTTCAACACCACAAAGTCACCGACGGCGACATGACTGACCTGGCTGCCCACCTCGGCTACGCGTCCGGCCGCTTCGTGACCGAGCAGGAACGGATAGTCGTCGTTGATCTTGCCTTCTCGGTAGGCCAGATCGGTATGGCAGACACCGCAAGCCTCAATGGTGACGATCACATCGCGTGGACCGGGATCGGGAATGACGATCTCGGTCAGCTCGGCGGCTTGCCCGGGCTGCCTGGAAACGACGCCTGTGACTGTGCGTGCCATGGGATTCGACCTCCTGATTTTGGTTTGTGCGATCACAGTAATCGCGCCGCATGACATTTTCGGTGGCCGCCCAGCGAAGGCACAGCCGACCCACAGCTAGCACGGTGGGCCCCGCAGCTCGAACACCAGGCAGCCCCCGCTAGCATTCAGGAGAGGAGGCAACGATGACTAGCGCATTGATCGTCGTGGACGTTCAGAACGACTTCTGCGAGGGCGGTTCGCTCGCAGTGACCGGCGGGACCAAGGTGGCGCACGATATTGCGGCCTTCGTGGGCCCGGACTTCAGGCGGGCGCACGGTCGCGGCTTCGACTTTGTGGTGGCAACACGCGACCGCCATATCGATCCGGGCGCGCATTTCAGCCAGACGCCCGACTTCGTCGACAGCTGGCCCCGGCATTGTGTGGCCGGAACACCAGGAGCCGACTTCGATCCCGCGGTCGCCGGGCTGCCATTCGATGCGGTCTTCGACAAGGGCGCATACGCTGCGGCCTACTCGGGCTTCGAGGGGACCATCGGTGGTGGCGACGATGGTCAGACCCTGCACGCGTGGCTCAACGCCCACGGCGTCGGCATGGTCAGCGTCTGCGGATTGGCCACCGACCATTGCGTCCGCGCCACGGCGCTGGACGCCGCCAAGCACGGCTACCGCACCACCGTATTGCTCGATCTGTCGGCTGCCGTCAATCCGCAGCGCACCACCCGGGTCGTGGAGAACTTGCAGGAGGCCGGAGTACTGGTCACCGGCTGACGACCCTCCGCCCTGACCGTCACCGATCCTCCGCAGCGCCGGGTCAGGAGTTGGGCCGGATCGGACTTGGCACCCACGAGTACCCGTTCAGCACCGAGGCCAGCCGCATCGGGCGTTCCATCTGGTAGAGGTCCTCCAGGGTCAACGGCCGACCATCGGTACCCGACAGCGGAATCTGCCAGTTCGGGTACTGCTTCCAGGTGCCCGGCTGATTCTGAATGCGGTAATCGCCGACAGCATCCACCAATGCCACGTTCAGCACTCGCGAGTCGGTGAGCGTGAGGTATCGGTACAGCGCGAGCACCTTCGCTTCGACATCGTCGTCCACATCGTCGGTGAACAGGCCACGCTCGTCGAGCCGGCGCATCCAGGCGTCCTGCTCGCATTCGGCGGCGGCTTCTTCTTCCTCGTACGACTCGGTGAGCAGGCCGAGTTCATGGCGCAGCCGAACGTGTTCGTTGGCCAGGTAACCGGCGGTGGGCGGCAGATCGTGGGTGACGACCGAAGCCATCGCGTACTCGCGCCAATGATCGGGCGTGGCCGGCCGGCCATTGTCGTTCTCGAACCACAACACGGAGGTACCGAGGATGCCACGCTCGGCTAGATACGCGCGCGCCCACGGTTCGACGGTACCGAGGTCCTCGCCGACGACGAACGCCCCCGCACGCTGCGCCTCCAACATGATGATGCCGATCAGCGCATCGTGGTCGTAGCGCACATAGGTGCCCTCGCGCGGGGAACCGCCCTCGGGAATCCACCACAGGCGGAACATGCCGAGGATGTGGTCGATCCGCACGCCGCCGGCGTGACCCAGAGCAGTCTGCAGCATGCTGCGGAACGGCCCATAGGCGGTGTCGGCGAGCCGGTCAGGACGCCACGGCGGTTGTCCCCAATCCTGCCCCATCTGGTTGTAGCCGTCCGGGGGAGCCCCGACGTTGATTCCCTTGGCATAGATATCGCGCATCATCCACGTGTCGGCCGACGCACCGCTGACACCGACGGCCAGGTCGGTGACGATGCCGACCGACATGCCGGCATCCTGGGCGGCCTGCTGCGCGTCGCTCAGCTGATTCCATGAGACCCACTGCAACCATTCGTTGAAGGTGATCTCGTCCAGGTAGTCGTTGTGCAGCTTGGAAACCCGCGGCGAACTCGGACGCTGCAGATCATCGTCCCACTGCCGCCAGTCGTTGCCGTACAGCTCGCACAGCACGCACCAGACCGCAAAGTCGCGCAGTCTGCGTCCCTGGCGCCGTTTGAAATCGTCGAAGGCCATCTGCCGGGCCGGCCGCAATCCTGCGCAGTAGATGACCCGCAGCGCCTCGCGTTTCAGGCTCCACGAGGTGTCGCGATCGAGCAAGGACTCGCCGGCCAGCTCGTCGTCCAACTTCTCGTGCAGCCCGCTGACGGCATCACGGTCCTGCTGACTGAGCAGCGCATACTCGGGCACCGCTTCGGGTCGCAGATACATCGGGTTGATGAACAGTCGCGAACTGGGCAGATAGGGTGAGACGTCCATCGGAGGCACCGGCTGCGCAGCGTGCAACGGATTGATCAGCACGTACTGGCTGAACTGCTGGGTGGCGGTCCACACAGCCAGATCCGAGAGATCCAGCAGGTCACCGATCCCCCACGAGCTCGACGAGCGGACGCTGTAGAGCTGCGCCGCGTAGCCCCACAACCTGCGGTCGCCCAGCCGTTCGGGGAGTCCTAGGAACCGCGGGGTGACGATGAGCGTCGATTCGGTCTGCCGGTCGTCCGAGAGCAGTTCCAGGCGGTGGTATCCGGTGGGCAAGTCCGAGGGAATCGCGAAGCTGGCCTCACCGATGAGAGTGCCGTCGACCTCACGCGGCTCGACCATGTGGTGACGCTGGCCGAGATAGCGGACTTCGCCATCTTCGAGGCGAAGCCTGATCTGGGCGGGATGGCCGTGGACGACGTGCGCCTCGACATGCGCCTGATCGCCCTCGGTGACCACCACGACCGATGACAAGCCACGCCGCCAGGGCTTCAGTTCGAGTTCGACCACCGCAGCTGCGGCGCTCTCCTCGGTCGCCGCATCCACTCCCATTGCGGCCATCACCGCAATGATGGTGTGCTGGGGTATCTGAGTGTGGCGTCCCTTCCAGTCCCAGAAATCGGTTGCAATACCAAGTTTCTCGGCAAGGATCTGCAGGGACGACTCGTGGCTCATTCTGCCTAGTCCTTCGGTGGGCTCGCATTGACCACCACACCCTAGTCGATCCGTCAGCGAATCTTGACCACCTGAGTTCGAGCGATCATGTCGTGCAGTGCTTGACGCCTCATATTACCCAACGGAACCAGCACATTGATGAGCGCGACGAAGGTGATCGCCGAAAGTGCATAGTAGGCCACGTTGCGCAGCAGTGAGGTGGCGAACGACAGGCCTTGCTGCTGGCGTCCCTTGTCGAGCGGCACGACCCGCAGGCCCATCGCCAGCTGGCCCAATGTCGCACTCTTCCAGATCAGCATCGCGGTGGCGTACACGACGCTGATGAGCAGTGAGATGATGTAGATCGTCGTCAGCGGTCCGCTGAGCCCGTATTGCGGGTCGGTGTATAGAGGTGCCGCACCGCCGGTCTGCGCGGCAAGGATGAGATCGCTCATCCACGCCTCCATGCCGGCGGTCAGCGTGTTCAAGAACGGCAGAATCGCGATCGAGCTGAGCACTCCGATAATAAGACTGTCGAGGATCGTTGCACCGGCCCGCCGCCACCAACCGGACAGCGGTACTCCGTCTGCCGTGGTTGGTCCCCGGCCGGCAGCTCGATACTGCGAGTAGCCCTGCACTTCGTAGCCGGCCTGCGGGTAACCGGACGACGGGTAGCCGGACGACGGGTAACCGGCCTGCGCTTCGTAGCCGGCCTGCGGGTGGCCGGACGACGGGTAGCCG
>NZ_JAVTWX010000137.1:558-2497 GCF_032229645.1 Brooklawnia sp. | reverse complement strand
CGGGTAGCCGGACGACGGGTAGCCGACCTGCCGCGGTTGCGCCGCCGGGACTTGCTGGTCGTAGGGCGGCTGCTGCTGGGTGGCGGGTGGTCGCTGGCGGGTCGTCCAACTCGTTCCATCCCAGAATCGTTCTTGTGTGTGATCGACCGGGTCGGGATACCAACCCGAAGGCGGCATTTGCTGGGCGGGATCGTATTGCTGGCTCACGCCTCCAGCATCCCACGTCACGGCGAGCACACGACACTCCGATCCCTGACTCAACCCGGATCGGCGATTATTCGGCACGGCTACCGTGCCCTCCCGCTTCGTGTTGGTGCCAGACGATGAATCAACGCGTCGAGTGGTGGGTTTCGGCTGGCCGCTTCGCTCCTCAACGACTTCGTCGACCTCGGAGGGTCCCCAGCCTGTTGTTCAGCCCACCCCGGATGACTCGTTGCGGACAGGACCGATACGCAACGCCATCAGCAGTGCCAGCACGCTGGCGACGGTGCACAGCGCGTAGATCGGGCCGAAGGTCACCGCTGTAGAGACTTTGTCGAGCAGACCGGCGAAGACCGTGCCGGCCAGCCCGGTGACCAGCGCGTTGCCCAGACCTTCTCCGACCTGCAGCGAGGAGGTATTGCGTCCGATGAGCCGTGCTTCGCTCAGTTGCATATTGATCAGCGAGGTGCTGCTCACCAGCAGGCCCATGCCGAGTCCGAGGATGACGAAGCCTGCGGCGAAGATCGGCCACGGCAGCACCAGCCACGTGCACGCCGTCATCATCGCCGTACTGAGCGTCAAACACGCAGCGCCAGCGTGGACGATCTCGTCGCGGCGCATCTTCAGCCCACTCCAGGCCTGGACGAGTGACCCGAGCGTCCAACCGGTCGCTCCGAGCGCCAGGAAGAAGCCTGCACCGCGCAACGAGAACCCATAGAGCTGGGTGAGCATCACCGGTATGAAGCTCTCGCCCGCGAAGTAGGCGCCGGCGGCCAGTGCGCGTGCCCACATGACCGACGACAGCCCCCTGCGCAACCGCATGAACCCTGGCGGCATCAGGCGAGGCAGCGAGGTGAGCAGGACGACCAAGCCGACGGCCGCCATGCCGAGCGCGAACCGGTCGAGCCGCTGCCCGGCGAGTTGAAGCAGTGCTGTCCCGCTGGCCGCGGCGATGGCGGCCCAGATCGGTACCGGGTTCGATGTCTTGACCGGCTCGTGGTGTAACCGCTGCATTCCCGCCAGCGGACGCCAGCCCAGCACACCGACGATCAGCAACAGCGGGACGATGGCCAAGAAGACCCAGTGCCAACTCCAGGTGGTGGTGATCCATGCGGAGACCGGTGGGCCGACGAAGCTGGGAAACATCCAGCAGAACGACAAGATGCTCATCATCCAAGCACGTTCAGCCTTGCCATAGGCCTGCGCAACGACCACCATGAACGCCAGATTGAGTGCCCCACCACCGAAACCCTGGAGTGCGCGGAAGGCGAGCAGCATCGGCATGTTGATCGACAGACCGCCGCCGAGCAGTCCGAGGGTGAAGATCAGGACGCCGACGGCCAGCGGGATCACCGGACCGATGCGGTCGACCAGTCGTCCGGCGAGCACGATCGCCAGCACCTGGGCGATGACGAAGGCGGTGAAAGCCCAAGCGTAGAGATCCAGCCGCCCCAATTCCTGTGCGGCGTCGGGCATCGCGGTGAGCGTCCCGTAGGCCTCGAATGCCACTGCCAGGGCACCGCCGATCATGGCGATGGTGAAAACTCTGGGCGGACTCGTGGGCTTGTCAGGGGTCGGCGGGATCACCGACCCACTGTACATGGACGATTGAGCCGAGCGAATGGGAGCTTGCTCACGGTTTTGAGGCGATTGAGTTCATGTGGACGAGCGGAAGCGAGGAGGACATGGACGATTGAGCCGAGCGAATGGGAGCTTGCTCACGGTTTTGAGGCGATTG
>NZ_JAVTWX010000137.1:0-458 GCF_032229645.1 Brooklawnia sp. | reverse complement strand
AGTTCATGTGGACGAGCGGAAGCTGTGAGCGGACGCACCGACCCCTTCACCCTTGCGTGTCACACTTGAAGCATGAGTCAATTAGCGCCGGGATCGCAGACCGTAACCGGGGAACGCGTCGAAGAACGCTATGAAGAGGGCGACGAGGAACGCTTCAGCCACTTCGTGCCGAAGGCCAAGCTGACCGAGGCTCAGGTGATGGGCACTCCCGTGGTTGCCCTATGCGGCAAGGTGTGGGTACCGACCCGCAATCCAGAACGGTTCCCTGTCTGCCCGATGTGCAAGGAGATTTGGGAGTCCCTGCAATCGGGGAAGGACAAGGGCAAGGACCGCTGATCGAGCGCACCGTCTCCGTCCATGCCCCTCAGCGACTGCCGAAAACAGCAGCAGCTAGCGGATATTCGGTAGTCGCTGCGATTCCCGGTAGCCGCTGCTGGCGCCACCGAGCATTTCGGTAG
>NZ_JAVTWX010000136.1:135760-145861 GCF_032229645.1 Brooklawnia sp. | reverse complement strand
CGCGGCGCCCTCTCCTCGCGCGGCAGTGGTCGTGGTCGTGGTTGGTGTGTGGGTTGTCGGTGGGTTTGGTGGGTGGGGGGGGTTGTGGGGGGGGTTTGTGTGTTGTGTTGTGTGTTGTGTTGTGTGGTGTGTTGTGTGGTGGGGGTGTGCTAGTGGTGGGGCTCGGGGGGGCGGGCGGGCTCCGGCCGGGGGTCGCCCCCGGCCGGGGCGGGGGCCCCCCCCCCCCCACCACCGCCCGCCGGTCGTGAGTTCTGGCCAGTCGTGCGCCACGGTGGCGACGGTGGCGCGGCGGCCACCATCGGTTGCGCGGGTACGGGCAGCGGCCCGCTCTCGCTGACAGGCAGCATCTGTCTGGTGGGCCTGTCATCGGTGGATGTCGCGGCCAAGACGTGGTTCGCCGGCGTCGACCCGGCTTGCGACACGGTGACCGGGGCGAAGGATCGGGCCTCGGTGGCGTGGGCGGCGAGCACCGAGGTCGCCATCGAGTCGGGGTCTAGAGCGGTCGTCGCCTCCTGCGTCCACGGCAGGGCGGACGCAGGGAAGACCAGGGCACACAAAGCCTCGTCCGAGGTGACGCCCCGTTCGAGCGCCCGGCGGGCACGGCGGATCCGGCGGAGCAACTCGCGGCCGTCAACGGGTCGTGACCTCGTGTTGCGACGGGTGCATGAGGCGACCAGGGCGTCCACATAGTCGGGGATCGGTTCGCGGCGCGCCTGCTGCGGGTGCTTGGCTGCCAGCACTGCCGACGGCAGCGGGACATCCTCGTTGACATGGCGGTACGCGACGGTGATGGGCGCATCGCCGGAGTAGGGCTTTGAGCCGGTCAGCATCTCGAAAAGGACGATGCCGGTGGAGTAGACGTCCGACCAGGAGTGCGCGCTGCCGGTGGTCAGCAGTTCGGGCGGCAGATAGCTGACGGTGCCGATGAGCAGGCCCTGGGTACTGGTGGAGGTCTGCGAGGTGACCGTGCGCGCCAGGCCGAAATCGGCAACCTTGATGGCGCCGCGGTCGCTGATCAGCACGTTCTCCGGCTTCACGTCACGGTGCACCAGACCGGCATCGTGCGCGACGGCCAGCGCGGCAGCGACCGGTTCGATCATCTGAAGGGCGCGCAACGGGCTCATCGGGGCGTCGCGGGTGATGATCGAACGCAGCGTAGGTCCCTCCACGAACTCCATCACGATATACGGGCGGCCGTGGTCGTAACCCTGATCGAAGATGGAGACCACGTTCTCGTCGCACAGCCGGGCGGCCGCGCGTGCCTCGCGATCGAACTTGGCGATGAAATCAGCGTCGTCGCCCAGGCCGTCGTGCATGACCTTGATCGCCACGATCCGCTCCAAACGGCGGTCCCAGGCGCGGTAGACGGTGGCCATGCCGCCACGGGCGAGCCGCTGCAGCACTTCGTAGCGTCCGTCCAGCACATCACCAACGAGCTTGTCGGTGGTGTTCCTGGTCACGGTCGCTCCATCTGTCGTCGGGGAAGTCGATGCAGTCCGCGCGGCGGACGCTATTCAGTGTAGGTGTCCGCTGGACAGCGCCACTGCACCACACACCTTGGGCGGGTCGTGTCGGCCTGCCGATCTCTTGTGCCGATAGGTCGGATGATCGTCCCCCTACTGGTTAGGGTTGTGGCGTGAGCGCGCGAATGGGGTTGAAGACCCGACTTGCACTGGCCCGAACCCTGGTTTTTACCGGATTGCAGACGGAGCCGAGGGTGCTGGCAGACGTTGTGCGGCAGTTGTGCCGGCAGCGGGCCGACCTCATCGTGGTCTGGCAGCCCGATGCAATCGCGGACGATCTGACGATCGGCTACCGGGCCGGCCTTGAGGCGATGGACGGGCGAGCGGTGCTCGGTGTGCGTGCCGATGCCCGTTCGGTGGCCACGTCATCGGCCGATCTGGTGGTCTCGGAGCCCGGCACCCGGGCAGCACAAGGACATCAGTCCGGCCTGGCTGTTGTTGTTGCCGATAGCGCGGGCGCGCTGCGTACTGCGCTTGGGGACGGCCAGATCGATGGCGTCGTGATCCGGCCCGATCTGGTGGCGGGTGCCGTCTGGCTGGCACCGCCGGTCGACCCGTCGTCCACACCGTGGTTCGTCATGGTGGACTCGGTGGCATCCGGACGCTCGGCCGTGCAGGCGGGCGCCAGACGACTGGCCTTCGACTCGGCCGACGGTGCGGGCGTTCGCGGCTACCGGGAGCTGCTCGATGCGCCGTGGCGCGACGAGATGGAGCAGGTCGGCCTCGGAGCCTTCGACAACAGGTGAGTTGTTTGGGTGACCTCGGCCAGCTTGCTACTGCCTTCCATGCGCTGCTTTGCATATTCCTGATGCAATCATGTTTGCTGCGCTGAAACCGAGAGTGATACTCGTGGCGGGTGCGAATTTCCAGAGCCAGCTGTACGGTGTTCCGCTGGCGTGGCGTAACCCGACCGTAAGTGTCAATGGGAGCAGCACATGATAGGCGAGGAAGCCGGCCTTCCCGGCCTTCTTGCCACGAATGAACCACCCGGCCAATCCCAGGCATACAATGCCGAGGTAGCCGCCACCGAGCACTATCTGCCGAAACTCGCGCACATGAGGTTTAGGCGGATCACAGTGTTCGCCGAGGACTTGTCGGATGATGCTATCTGCTAGGTCTTCAATCAGCGGGGTAGCAATCAGGAAGTCTCCGGCATTCACCGTCAACGTGATCCCGATGCTGCGTTCAGGGATCAGGGCGAACACCGTGGTGTGCGTGGGCACTTTGCCCACGTGAACGAAGATGTCTTCGCCGTCCAGTGTCTTGTGAATCCAGCCGAAACCGTAGTCACCTTCGGGACCAAGCGGGCCATCGATACTAGAACACGTTGCTCCCGAGGCTGTTTGTATCCATGAGCTCGGCCCATAGTTCGTCAACCTGGTCGGAACGAAGTGACCGAGGACGCCGACATGCCCTTGATTGATCTCCGCGTCGCGGCCTTGGCCGACGACGAACGAGTGCTCAAGTCCTAGCGGAGCGAAAATCTGTTCTGAGAGCTGTTGGCCGTAGGGAACGCCTGTTGCTGCTTCGATGATTTGGCTGAGCAGGTTGTAGTTCTCGTTTGCGTACCGGAACTGCCGATCCTTCAGGAAGCGCAATTGACTGCCACGACTGGAACGGGCCGGCGTCAAGAAAACGGTGTAACTGGCTTTTGATTTCAATTCATTTGATTACCCACTGCGATAGCGTGGCGGCATGGCCGAGTTCATCGTGCTCAGTCTGCCGACGGTTGTCTACCTCATCGTGCAATCGCGCGGCCCCGACAAGACGTTGCGTTCTGCGATGGGCAGGGCCGGCATCGGCTGGGGATCGGCAGCGGCTTATGCGTGGGCGCTGGCCCTGCTCGTGCCGCTCATGCTGACAGGCTGGCTCGCCATCGAGCTGGTTCCGCCCGACATCCGACAGGCGCCGGGCGTTTCGGTGGCGCAGGTCGCTTCGGTGGGCGCGGCGCTGGGGGTGGCGCTGCGGGCGTTCGGCGAGGAGATCTTCTTCCGCGGACTACTGGGCGGCGTGTTGATGCGGCGTCTCGGTTTCGGCTGGGGAAATCTGCTGCAGGCGGTGCTCTTCCTCATCCCACATCTGGTGTTACTCACTGCGGATCTGCGGACCTGGCCGGTACTGCCGGTGCAGTTCGCCGCCGGCTGGCTGCTGGGTTGGCTTCGTGACAAGACAGCCACGTTGGTTCCCGGTGGGATGATCCACACGGTGGTCAACATCGCGGCCGGCCTGATCGCCGGCTGAGGGACCCTCCGGAGAACCACTTGAAGACGGCGCTCAGAAGGTGCGCTGTACGCATTGGCGGGCCAGTTCCGTCAAGGCGATGCGTCCAGGCTCAGTCAGTTCACACTCGTCGAGCGCGCTCAGCGCCGTGCCGTGGTCATCCGCGATCAGTTCCTCCACCTGGTCGACTGCCCCCGACGAGGTGATGAGCTCTTGTGCCTCGGCCACCTGCGCGTCGTCCAGACCATGTCCGACGAGATCGTCCAGTCGCTTCTGGTCGGCGCCACTGAGCCCGGCCAAAGCCAGCGCGAGCAGCACCGTGCGTTTGCCCTCGACCAGATCACCGGCCGCTGGCTTGCCGGTCTGGTCCTGGGTGGCGAAGACCCCCAGCAGGTCGTCGCGAAGCTGGAAAGCCCGCCCGAGCGCCAGACCGAAACGTCCGAGCCCGTCCAGCACCGCATCGTCGGCGCCGCCGGCCGCCGCGCCGAACTGCACCGGACGCTGCACCGTATACCGGGAGGTCTTCTCCTCAAGCACCCTCTCAGCGACTTCTTTCGCACCGGCGCGATCATCGGTGGCGATCTGATATTGCGCCCACAGGTCGAGCACCTGACCGCTGTTGACCTCAGTGCGTACCAGGTGCCAGAACCTGCTGGCCCGCTGCCAGATCTCGGGTTCCAACCCGGCAGCCCAGGCCAGTTCGTCCGACCAGACCAGCAATTCGTCACCCAGCACGACGGCCATTGCCCGGCCGAACCCGGCCGCGTCACCGCTGCCGTCGCGCCTGCGGTGCCAGGCCTCGAATCGGCGATGCACCGTGGGTCGGCCGCGCCGCACCTGCGCGGCATCCAAGACGTCGTCGTGCATCAGGATTCCGGCGTGTAAGAGTTCGAAAGCGCTGATCATCGGCCAGATCGCGGCGGGCACATCGTCGGGGCCGGCCGTGGCCACATAGCCCCAGTAGGCGAAGGCCGGCCGCAGGCGTTTGCCGTCCGAGGTGAAATCACCAGCGACCACGGTCAGGTCGGTCAACGCGGGGCAGACCTCGGCCAGCGTCTCGCCCTTGACCTTCAGGAAGGCCTGGAGCTGCGCGGCGACACCGTCGCGAAAGCTCTGCGATGTGGGCTGAGACGGATCGAGGCGCATGATGCACAGGCTACCGTCCGGCCGGCTGGAGGTATCCGGATCCCTGCCGGGCCGTCACTACAATCGCAGGCATGTCTTCTCGCGAATCCATCGGCGGTCTGCTCGCGAACGCCTCCGCACCGACCTTCAGTTTCGAGTTCTTTCCGCCCAAGGACGAGGCCGGTCAGCAGTTGCTCACCCGCACGATCGCCGAATTGGAGCCGCTGGAACCCGATTGGGTGTCGGTGACCTATGGCGCCAACGGTTCCAGCCGTCAGCGCACGCTGGACGCGGTGCTGGCGATTATCGCGAGCACCGAGCTGACCGTGATGGGCCACCTCACCTGCACCGGGCAGACCGTCGACGAGCTCAAGGCGGTCATCGACGCCTATGGCGATGCCGGCGTAACGAATATCCTGGCGATCCGCGGTGACATGCCGGGCGGCGCTTCGGTGCCTTGGGAGCCGTATCCGGGTGGTCTGCACAGCGCGACCGAGCTGGTCGGGCTGGTCGCCTCGCGGGGTGATTTCAGTATCGGGGTCGCGGCCTTCCCCGACGGCCACGCCACCTCGACACCCGAGCTGGACGCTCAGATTCTGCTCGGCAAGCAGCGTGCCGGGGCGTCATTCGCCGTCACCCAGCTTTTCTTCGATCTCGGCCACTACTTCGAGTTGGTCGGACGAGCCCGCAGCGCGGGCTGCAGCATGCCGATCATGCCCGGCATCATGCCGGTCACCAGCGTCAAGCAGCTCGGACGCTTCGCCGAGATGTCAGGCGCCGACATCCCTGCGAAGGTCGCGGAGCGGCTGCTGAGCGTTTCTGACGATCCGGAGCAGGTCCTCGCGGCCGGCGTGGAGATCGCTGCCCGGCTGTGCGACCGCCTGCTGGCCGCGCACGCACCCGGGCTGCACTTCTTCACTCAGAATCGTTCGCGGGTGACGCGAGAGATTCTCGCCACGCTCCGGGCCGACCATCAGCCAGATCGACGGTCACCAGCCGCTGAGTAGGACGGCTGAGCGCCACATAGAGCACGCGCATGCCGCCGGGTGTTTGCTGGACGATCTCGTCGGGGGCAATCACGATCACCGCGTCGAACTCGAGACCCTTGACCTGAAGTGCGGTCATGACACTCAACCGTTCGCTGACATCGCCGGGAAGCGGCATCGCGTTGACAGTGTCGCGCAGGGAACCGAGTCGTCCTGCGGCGCAGACCACCGCGATGGAGCCGTCGACCTCGTCCGCCAGCTGGGTGATGACCCGACCCAACGGCTCGCCGAGCGGATGGGTCGGCACCGACAGCAGCAGCGGACGCACGCCGGTCTGGCGCACCGAGGTGGGCACATCGGCATCCGGATAGACCGAGGTGATCACCCGCCCGGCGAGATCCATGATCTCGGCCGGAGAGCGGTAGTTGGTCGACAATCGGAAGGTTCGGGAGGCTCCCCGCCCGATCAGGTCTCGCATGGCGCGACGGGTCTCGGCGTCATCGGGGTACGAACTCTGCGCGGGATCTCCTACCAACGTCCACGATGCCTGTGGTCCGCGTCGGCGCAGCATCCGCCACTGCATCGGCGTGATGTCCTGCGCCTCGTCGACCAGTACGTGAGCGTGGGTGACCACATCGTCGTCGTCCGGGTCGACCTCGCGGCTGGTCGTCAGGCTGTCGGCCAGAGTGACCAGCTCGGAGACCTCGGTGCCGTCGGCCAGGAACAGAGTCGGATCGGTCTCCTCTTCGATCGGCGGGGGACCGATCATCGCGGCCAGTTCATCGAGCAGCGCGATGTCGCCGACCGACCAGTCGGGATGGCGCTGGTCGAGTTCCGGCACAAATCCGCGAGCGTGCGCGAGGCTGTCGGCCAGCACGTGTCGCTCGTCCGCATCCAGGACGCTGTGGCCGAACTTGCGTAGCAGCGCCGGGTCGGCCAGCCGGGTGAGCACCGACTCGGGGCTCAATGTGGGCCACCAGGCATTCAGGAACATCGCATAGCTGGCCTGCGAGGTGACAATCTCGTCGAAGACCTCCCGGGACAGATCGAGCAGCGCGGCGATATCGGTCGGCAGCTTCTTCCAGAGCGCAGCGGTGAGTGCCTTCTCGGCCGCCGGCCGCGCCCGATTCGCCTTGTGAGAAGCCAGCACATCGCGACGGATGGCGCCGAGCTCGGCTGCTTCGAGAGTGAGGATCTCGCCCTTGACACTGACCCGTAGCCGGATGTTCTCCGGGGTCATCGGTTCGTGCACCGCGCGTCGCAGCACCGGAAGCATCCGCAGGCTGCCCTTGAGCAGAGCCGCCTCGGCGTCGTCGGTCCGCTGGCTGCCGAAGCCAAGTACATCGGTGGCCAGGTCGCCGACCGATTTGAGGGTCACCGAGTCTTCGCCCAGCCCCGGCAGTACTCGTTCGATGTAGCTCATGAACAGATCGGTCGGCCCGACGACCAGGACACCGCCGGCCTCCATGCGCTTGCGGTAGGTGTACAGCAAGAACGCGGCCCGATGCAGTGCGACGACGGTCTTGCCGGTGCCGGGGCCGCCCGAGATGACGGTCACGCCTTGATAGGGGGCACGGATGGCCTTGTCCTGTTCAGCCTGGATGGTGGCGACGATATCGCGCATCCGCGGGCCGCGGGCCCGCTGCAGTGCCGCCAGCAGGGCGCCCTCGCCGATCACCACCAGATCGGAACTGCCCTGCTCGTCGAGCAGGTCGTCCTCGATGCCGATGACCTTGTCGTCTCGGCAGCGCAGTACGCGGCGTCGCGAGACCCCCATCGGATCGGCGGCGGTCGCCCGGTAGAACGCCTCGGCGGCTGGGGCACGCCAATCGATCACGAGCGGTTCATAGTCGTCGTCGCGCACGCCGAGGCGTCCGACATAGCGCTTTGCGATGTCGTCGCTGAAGTCCAAACGCCCGAAGACCAGGCCTTCGTGCTCGGCGTCCAAAACGGCCAGCCGCTTGGCGGCCTGATAGGCGAAGGCGTCGCGTTCGAACAGTGCGGTGCCGTCTTCTTCTCGCATCCAGTCGGCGCGGTCGGTCAGGTACTTGGCGCGTCCTGCGATCTGCGCAGAGCGCGCAGCCTCGGCGGCGGAGGCAAGGTAGCGGTAGACCGTGTCCACATGAGCCTGCTCGATGGCGATCTCATGGGCAAGGATCTCGTTAGCATTGGGGGAGCGTTCTTCGGTCAAGTGCGTCCATCCTCAAAAAGCCGGGAGAAACAAGCTTACTCCGGCCGGCGCAAGCGACGCCTATCGATGAGTCCTATGGGAATGTCCGGCCGGAGCCCGTGCATCCGATCTGCTACCCATTTGGCTTTGGCCGCAGGTACCCGTTTGCGCGAGCCACTGACTGCCGGCCCCGGCCGCGACCTGGGCAACCTGGACTCTCGCACCCGGATCGCACAAGACGCTCGTCCCGATTTCGAGGCTTTGGCCACCGATCCATCCGAGGTGACTAGGCTAATCGCGACAGCGCTACCTGCCCCCGTAGTACTCACAGCTGACGGTTCGCGGCGTGGCGACCGCAGACTGATGTGAGGACGACCCGATGAGCGACGCGAGCATCTTCAGTGTGGTCTGCGTCGATGTCCTCGTATTGTGTTACGACACCGAGGCCCGCGAGATCCGGTTGGGCCTGCACCGGCGCTCGGCGCCGCCTTTCGAGGGAGAGTTTGCGCTGCCGGGGGTCATAGTGAAAAGCGGCGAACGGCTGGCCCACGCTGCTTGCCGGGCTATCGACAAGCTGGGCCTGTCACCGCCGGCTCGGGCGCTCGGGCAGTTGCGGACATTCGATGAGCCGTCGCGCGATCCACGGGGGCCATCGCTGTCGGTTGCGATGTGGGCCGTGTACCCTCCCGAGACCCTGAGCATGCCCGGACCTGTGTGGCAGTCGCCGTCCTCGGCGATGGGGCTTGCGTTTGACCATGATGCGATCGTTGTCACCGGACGCGAGATCTTGGCCGCGCTTTGCTGGCGCGACCTGACGTTCACTCGTGCACTGACCGGTGATCGGTTCACTGCCACCGATGCGGTTGCGATTACCGCGCAGCTGACCGGACGCAGCGTCCATCGCGCGAACCTCAACCGGGAACTCGCCAGACTGGACGGGCTGCATGAGGCGGGACTGGCGCCGGCAGCGGGTGGTCGTCCGCCTAAGATCTGGCGCTGGGACGAAGCAACACACGCGATAGCGTAAGCATGTCCATTCCAGAGGAGGAACGCAGCGTGACCACCGTCAGCATCATCGGACTCGGGGCAATCGGGGCGGCGCACGCCGCGCAAATCGCGGACGCAGCACCGCCGACCCGGATTCGCGTGATAGCGGCGGGGCAGCGGGCTGTGCGACTGCGCTCCGACGGCGTGACTGTGAACCGACGACGGTACGACTTTGAGGTGGTCGAACCCGGCGAAGCCGTCGAGCCCGCCGATCTGGTGATCGTCGCCGTCAAGCATCACGATCTCGCTGAGGCCATCGAACAGTTGCGCGGGCAGATCGGGCAACGGACGATCATCTGCAGCCTGCTCAACGGCATCACCAGCGAGCACGAACTGGCTGCGGCCTATCCACAGGCCTACGTGCCGCTGGCGGTCAGCGTGGGCATCGATGCCGTACGCGACGCCGGTGGAGTGAGATTCTCGAGCCTGGGACGGATCGAGTTCGGCGATGCGATGCCCGGCCACCAGACCGAGGAAGTGCGCCGGTTGGACGCAATGCTCACCGAGTTCGGGATTCCGCACCTGATCAGCCCCGATGCACCGCGGACGCTGTGGTGGAAGTTGCTGCTCAATGTCGGCGTCAACCAGGTCTCGGCGCTCTTGGAAGCGCCGTACCGGCTCTTCCAGTCCGAAGGGCCGGCGCGCGAACTCATGGTGTCGGCGCAACGCGAAGTCGTAGCGGTGGCACAGGCGTCCGGCGTGAACCTATCGGAGAGCGACATCGATCAGATGATCGGCATCATCGGCGGTCTCGGACCCGAGAATTTCACGTCGATGGCCCAGGACGCGCTGGCGCACCGCCGAACCGAGGTCGATCAGTTCGCTGGTGCCGTCGTGGCGCGCGGGCGAGATTACGGCATCGATACCCCGGTCAACCGTGTACTGCTGCAAGCCTTCTTGGCCAAACACGAGTTGTGGGGCGTCGCCTGAGCAGTATTGGCCGCCTGCGGGCTCGCCGGGCGTGTTCGTCGGCATGCGGCTGCCGAAACTGGCAACGGCTGCCGGAATGTTCAGGCGGATTCACAGCGGC
>NZ_JAVTWX010000136.1:133094-135660 GCF_032229645.1 Brooklawnia sp. | reverse complement strand
GCGGCTGCCGAAACTGGCAACGGCTGCCGGAATGTTCAGGCGGATTCACAGCGGCTGCCGAAACTGGCAACGGCTAGCGGAGATTCGGCGGTGGCTGTTGTTTTCGGTAGTCGCTACCGCGGGGGCAGATGCAGATCGGCAGTGGCTGTTGTTTTCGGCAGTCGCTACTGCGGCGGCAGATGCGCCCGGGATGCGCTACTTCGCGACGAACAGCGGCCAGCCGAGCTGTAGTGTCACGCCGAAACCGTGTCCGACGATGATGAAGATGCCCGCAAGGATCGCCAGGACGACGCCGGCAAAGCAGATCCCGGCGAAGATTTTGGCGATCAGGTGCGGGTGATGCTCGGATACGTCGTCCACGCCTTTGGCGCCGAATGACAGCGCCCAGACTCCGACCGCGAAGAGCGCAGGCAGGCCTGCTCCCAGGACCACTGCGTAAAGGAGGACTTCGCCGGCAGCTTCGATTAGTTGAGTCAGAATCTGCATCGCCTATCGCACCTCCGCCAGTTCCCGCCCGGTCTTACGGTGGGCTGTCTGCGGCTGAAGTTCCTTCAGATCGGCGAAGTCATCGCGCGCGTGAGTAGCAACGGGAGTCGGTGCAGCGGGCTTCAGCGAAGCACCGTTGCCGGCGTCCGACCAATCGGCGTTGACGTTGTTCTGATCGATGCGGGTATGCCGCGAATGGCGATACATCAAGATTGCTCCGGTCACCAGGATGGCCGTGATGACCAAGGCTCCGAGCAGCCCGCCGATCGAATGACCGATGAACCACATCAGCGCGCCCATGACCGCAGCAGATGGCAACGTGATGCACCAGGCGGCCAGCATCCTGGCTGCCACCCGCCAGTTCACCTTGGCGCCCTTCTTGCCGATTCCGGAGCCCAGGATAGAGCCGGTCGCGACATGGGTGGTCGACAGGGCGAAACCCATGTGGCTGGAGATCAGCACCACCGACGCGGTCGAGAACTCTGCGGCCATGCCCTGCGGCGGGGTGAGTTCGACCAGGCCCTTGCCCATCGTCCGGATGATCCGCCAGCCACCGGTGTAGGTGCCCAACGTGATGGCCAATGCGCAGGCGATCTTCACCCATAACGGCACCTGCTGCAGATCGGTCCATCGTCCGGAGGCGATCAATGCCAGCGTGATGATTCCCATCGTCTTCTGCGCGTCGTTCGTGCCATGTGCCAGAGCCACCAGGGATGCCGAACCGATCTGGCCCCAGCGGAAGCCGGTGTCGCGATAGCGCGTCAAGACGTGCTTGGTGATCTTATGCACGAGCCAGGTGCCGACGCTCGCGACCATGATCGCGATAACCGGCGACATCAGTGCGGGCAGCACGACCTTGCCGATGACGCCGTCCGGCTTGGTACCGTCACCGAGCCAGTTCACGCCCGCGGTGCCCAACCCTGCCATGGTGGCCCCGACCAGGCCACCGAAGAGCGCATGGGACGAACTGGAGGGCAGGCCCAGCAGCCAGGTGATCAGGTTCCAGGTGATAGCGCCCACCAGGCCCGCGAGCACGATCAGCAGCAATGCCTGACCGCCGTCTTGCAGAAGCTCCGGACGAGGGGCCCCCGAGGCATCCTGAATGTTGACGACGGAGTTGGTGACGGTCAGGGCGACCTCAACGGACAGGAAGGCGCCGATGAGGTTCAGGATCGCAGACAAGGTGACAGCAGTCTTCGGCTTGAACGCCTTGGTTGCGATGGACGTGGCCATGGCATTGGCCGTGTCGTGGAATCCATTGGTGAAGTCGAACGCGAGGGCGGTGACAATCACCAACGACAGGATTACGAGCTCTGAAGGCACGACACAAGTTTGCATCTTTCCCGTGCTCAGACGGTAATTGATCGCAAAATTCAGGCAATTTTCGTAGGTTCGGATTGCAGCGAAATGCGACCGTCGATTTGCGTGTCATTACCCCAGCACCTAGTCCCCGGCGTGTCGAAACAGCGACCGTTCTCGAGTCGGTCGCGAGAACTTTTTTCGGCAGTCACAGTCGTCGGCGCAGCCCTGCGCGCATTCGCTCGTGGTTGAAGGCCGCTATCGCCGTCAAACTGATCTCGGCAGGACAGGCGCGCGCACATTCTCCGTAGTACGAGCAGGGCCCGAAGAGCTCCTCCGCCTGGCGCACCATCGAGCGCGCCCGGCGCTCCCGTTCGGTGGACGCGATGGGCAGCATCGACAGGTGCGCGAGCTTCGCGCCGGTGAACAGATGCGCGGATCCATTCGGGCAGGCCGCCACGCAGGCGCCGCAGCCGATGCACGCGGCGAAGTCCAGAGCCTGTTCGGCGCTCTGTTCGCCAACCGGCAGGGAATCGGCGTCGGGCGCGGTTCCCGCATTGATCGAGACGTAGCCACCGGCCCGGATCAGGTCGTCCAGCCCGGAGCGGTCGACGATCAGATCGCGTATCACCGGGAAACCCGCCGACCGTAGCGGCTCGATGCGCACGCTCGCGCCGTCGTCCAGGCCCACCAGTCGCTGGTGGCAACTCGGCAGATTGTCCTCGGGGCCGTGCACCTGGCCGTCAACGGTCACGCCGCAGGCCCCACAGATGCCCTCTCG
>NZ_JAVTWX010000136.1:101646-132994 GCF_032229645.1 Brooklawnia sp. | reverse complement strand
GGCTCGCCTTGCGGCGGCCCATCGACCTGCCATGCCGATACGAACGCCCATTGCGCGTCGTTCCGTCTGGCCTCGCCGCCGTCTTGATACTCGGAGCGGAAGTGCGCCCCGCAGGACTCCTCGCGATCCAATGCATCGGTGCACATCAACTCGGCCAGTTCCAGGAAGTCGGCGACTCGTCCGGCCCGCTCCAGTGCCTGGTTGAGCTGCACTCCCGAACCCGGCACCGACAGGTCGTCCCAGAACTCCGCGCGCAACTCACGGATCTCGTCGAGCGCCTGGGTCAGCGATGCTGTCGACCGCTCGACACCACAACCTCGGTACATGATCTCGCCGAGCCTGCGATGAAACTTGGATGCCGCCTGCTTACCGTTGACCCTCAGCAGCGCCGCGGTGCGCTGCTGCACCCGCGCGACCGCATCGCGCACGCAGGCATCGGAGGCTGTCGGCAGCGGTCGGCCGAGCAGCGGATTCAGGTAGTCGGGAAGGGCGAACGGCAAGGTGAACCAGCCATCGACGCAGGCCGAGAGCAGCGAATTGGCGCCCAGCCGGTTCGCGCCGTGATAGCCCCAGCCGACCTCCCCGCCGACGAAGAGCCCAGGCAGCGCCGTCATCTGGTTGAAGTCGCTCCACAACCCGCCCATGGTGAAATGCGCACCCGGCGCTATTCGCATCCCGACGCTGTAGGGATCCTCACCGGTGGCCCGCTGATACATCTCGAAGAGGTTGCCGTAGCGCTGCGCGATGGTCTCGCGTCCGAGCGCTTTCAGGGCATCGGAGAAGTCGAGATAGACCGAGTTCGCCAGCGGTCCGACGCCGTGTCCCGAGTCGATCTGCTCCTTGGCCGCCCGCGATGAGATGTCGCGCGGGGCCAGGTTCCCGAAGGCCGGGTACTTACGCTCCAGGTAGTAGTCGCGTTCGCTCTCGCCGATCTGGGCGGCCGCCCGATCATCGCCGGGCTTGGTCGGCACCCAGATTCGTCCGTCGTTGCGCAACGACTCCGACATCAGAATGGACTTCGACTGCCAGTGGCTGGAGATCGGCAGCGCGGTCGGGTGGAACTGCACGAAGGATGGATTGGCCAGGTAGGCACCGTGCCGGCAGGCCCGCCACGACGCCGATGCGTTGCAGTTGACCGCGAGCGTCGAATGGAAGTAGACCGAGCCGTAGCCGCCGGTCGCCAGGATCACCGCGTGCGCGGGTTGTGCCCAGACCTGACCGGTCACCAGATCGCGGACGACGACTCCGCGGCAGACGCCGTCATCGACGATCAGATCAAGCATCTCGGCGCGAGTATGCAGCTTCACGGTGCCGCGGGCCACCTGCCGTTGCAGTGCCTGGGCCCCGGCCACCTGTAGCTGCTGACCGGTCTGGCCTCGCGTGTAGTAGGTGCGCGAGACCTGCACTCCGCCGAACGACCGGGTCGCCAGCACGCCGCCATATTCGCGGGCGAACGGAGCACCGATCGCGTCCATGTGATCGATGACCCGCACCGACTCGGCGCCCAGCCGGAATGCATCGGCTTCGCGCGCCCGGAAGTCACCGCCCTTGACGGTGTCCTTGACGAACCGGTGCAGCGAGTCGCCGTCGACCTTCTTGGCCCGGGCCGAGTTGATACCGCCCTGCGCGGCGACCGAATGCGCTCGGCGAGCCGCGTCGTGGTAGGTGAACGCGTGTACGTCGTAGCCGAGCTCACCCAGCGCTGCGGCAGCGCCCGAGCCGGCGAGCCCGGTGCCGATCACCACGATCGTCATCTTCTTGGTATTCAGTGGACTGACGAGCTTGTACTCGTCGCGGTGGGGGGCCCCCGCCGGGTTGGGGTGGGCGCACGGGGGCGTTGGGGAGGGGGGGAGGCCCGGTGGCACAAACCCAGCGGCCCAGGCGGTTTCGGGGTCGCCGACGGGGAGCTTGCCGTCGAGGTCATGCCCGATGCGCACACCAGGAGCGGCGCTGGCGGGTGGAACGAATGCCGCTGCGGTAGCTGGCGAAGCGGTCGCCGGCCGCTGCGGTGCGTCCGGTTCCGCGTCCACTGTGGTTCGCCGGCCGATGCGCCCCAATTGCCCCTTCAGCTTGTCAGCCACGGTCATGAGATCACTCCTGTCAGTACCAGGATCGGGATGGCGCCATTGCCGATCAGGATCGCCAGCGCGAGCAGCCCGCCGATCGCGGCTAGCGTGGCGCGCCAGCGGTGCCCCATCGCACCCATGTCGGAGGCCATTGTGGAGAAGCCCTTGGCGACATGGATCGCGAGCAGCAGCATGAGTCCGGAGTAGAAGACGGCCATCGCGGGACGCCGGAAGCTGGCCACGAGGTTCTCATAGGCGAAGCTCTGGTCGGCGGTCGGCGCGGTGAACGCCGCCGACTGGATGCCCCAGCCGAGCGTGAGGTCGAGCACGTGAATGGCCACGAAGCAAGCAATCAGCACTCCGGTCAGCGGCATCAGCCAGGCCCCCCAGGCCCTGGCGCCGCGGATCTTCGCCCGGTGCGGGCCGCGGGCTTGACGTCCGCGCCACCAGATCATCGCCGCTGCGCAGACGTGGGCGATCAGAGCGAGGCCGAGCACAACCCGCATCGCCCACAACACCGATAGCTTGGGCAGCAGGGGATAGAACGCTTCCCGTAGCCAATGGGCGTAGTGGTTGTATGCATCGGCGCCTTGGAAAATCTTGAGATTGCCGAAGAGATGAATGCCGATGAAGGCTGCCCACAAAATACCGGTCACCGCCATGGTCACCTTCAGAGTCCATGACGGAATCCGATGCTTGCGAAACGGCCTGATCTGTTCGATAGGCGGCGGACCCACCTGAATGGCGGCCTGAGCGGGTTGTGCATGTTCGTCTAATCGAGCACGGGCTGACATCGTCGTCCTCCTGGCACTGCAGCGTGCGATTTCCCGCTGCCCAGCCTAGCCGTTTGGGCGCCCTTTCGGGCGCCGATGCTCCAGGGCCGCCTACCGTGCCACGGCTGCGTCGTCTTCGATCAGCGCCCGGACGAGCGTCGCCAGGTGGCCGGCGTTCGGCGCCTGGCGGATGGGAGTCCCGGCGAGCAGAGTGTGGATGGCCAGGGTCTCCTGATATGCGCCCAGGAGCATGACCAACTGTTCGGGGGAAACCTTGAGACGCAGGTCCTGGCGGGTCAGCACGTCGTTGATGCTCTCCACCAGCACCGCATCCAGGCTCCCGTTGACCGATTGCAGGGCGGCGCGCACCGCGGGGTTTCGGATTGCGTGCAGCCGGATCTCGTTGGAGGCGATGAGCCACTGTTCGTCCGTGGGGTGGGTGGCCTCGAAGATCAGCAGGGCCTGCTCGATCACATCGTCGACGCTCTGCCGCTCGACAGGCTTGTCTGGAACCGAGGCGATGGCCTCGGCTGCGCCGAGCAGGATCGTCTCGGACTGACGCTTGAGCACCGCGAGCAGCAACTCGTCCTTGGAGTCGAAATTCGAGTAGAACGCCCCCCTGGTGAATCCGGCCCGTTCGCAGATCTCCTCCACCGACGCCGCGAGCACGCCCTTCTCGGCGAACAGCGCGATAGCTGCCTCCATCAGCTTGTCTTGGGTCTGGGCGCGCTTGCTGCTCACTGTGGTAGTCATACTTCTCTCCGTTTGCTGGATACAGCATTGTATCGGATGCACTGGTGTATCGGATACAGTACTGTATCGACGGTTTCCGGGTGATCGTTTTCAAAGACGGGGTAACGCTGTGTCAGCTTTCTTGTACCGCATTGGCCGGGCGTGCTTTCGCCAGAAAGGACGCGTGCTAGCGGTCTGGGCGGCGATACTGGCGCTCTTCGGGGTTCTTGCGTTGACCGTCGGCGGGGAGTTCGATGACAACTTCACGATCCCCGGATCGAATTCCCAGCGTGCTCTCGAGCAACTCTCCGTCACCTTCCCCGGGGCCGGCGATGCGATGGCCACCATCGTCGTCGGTGCACCACCCGGAACCCGCATCGACGATGAACAGGCCCGCGAGGCCATGCAGGACTACATCGACTTCCTCGAGACTGTCGACTTCGTCAATGGCGCTCAGCTTCCTTACAGCGATTTCATCAAGGGCCTGATCTCCGATGACGGTTCGCACGCGTTGGTACAGGTGCAGGTCGAGGGCACCGTTTCGACGTTCACCCACGAGCAGCGGTCGGAACTGACCGATGCAGCGCAGCAGATCACCGAGTTGCTCCCTGGCTCATCGGTGGCGGTGGGCGGGGACGTCTTTTCGGTTGAGATGCCCGAGATCACCGCAGTTGAGGCACTGGGTGTTGTTGTGGCGCTCATTGTGCTGACGGTGCTGCTCGGACTGGTTGCAGCGTTCATGCCGATCGTGTCGGCACTCACCGGAGTGGGCATCGCAGTTTGCCTGGTGCTGATCGGGGCGGGCATCATCACCGTGAGTTCCACCGCGCTGATCCTGGTCGTGATGCTCTGTCTGGCTGTTGGCATCGACTATTCGCTCTTCATCATTTCCCGGCATCGCGACCAGTTGCTCCATGGCGTGGGAACCGAGGAGTCGGCGGCCAGAGCGGTGGCGACGAGCGGCTCGGCAGTGGTTTTCGCGGGTCTGACGGTCATCATCGCGCTGGTCGGCCTGAACTTCGCCGGCGTGCCCTTCTTATCGGTGATGGGTATGTTCACCGCCGTCGGGGTGGCAATCGAGGTGTGCCTGGCACTGACCATGCTGCCTGCGCTGCTCGGTCTGCTTGGAGACCGACTACGTCCGGGCGAGCGCAAGGCGAGGCGACTGGAGAATCGCAGACCAGGACGTGCGTCGAGGATGTGGGTGAGGGCAGTCACGAAATGGCCGCTGGTCACCGTGCTGGTCGTCGTGGTTGGCTTGGGTGCGTTGGCACTGCCTGCCCGCAATATCGAACTGGCGCTGCCCAACTCGGGACGCTCAGCGCAAGGGGCTCAGGACCGGATCGCATTCGACCTGGTCACTCAGGAGTTCGGGATCGGCTTCAACGGCCCGTTGGTCATCACCGGCACGATCGTGGAGTCGAATGACCCGATGGGTCTGCTCGATGACATGCGCGCAGAGATCGAAGAGATCGACGGCGTCGAGATGGTGGCCGCAGCGGTGCCGAACGAGAACGCCGACACCGCCATGATCCAGGTAATTCCCACCAGCGGGCCAGATGACCCTGCTACCGCTGAACTGGTGAATGCATTGCGCGCCCAGCATGATCACTGGCTCGCCGAATACGGCGTGGACACCTCTGTCACCGGGTTGGTCGCGGTGCAGATCGATGTCTCCGACCGGCTCGGTGCAGCGCTGTTGCCCTTCGGGATCTTCGTGGTAGGGCTGTCGCTGATCTTGCTGATGATGGCGTTCCGCTCGGTGCTGGTGCCGATCAAGGCTGCCCTGGGCTATCTGCTGTCGGTTCTGGCGGCTTTCGGCGTGGTCACCTTGGTCTTCAATGAGGGGGTCGGGGCATCGCTGATCAACCTCGGCGAGCCGGAGCCGATTATCAGTTTCCTGCCGATCATTTTGATGGGCATCCTTTTCGGGCTGGCGATGGACTATGAGGTCTTCCTCACCTCACGGATGCGCGAGGAATACGCGCACGGCAACGACAACTGGATCGAGGACGGCTTCGTAGGTTCGTCGAAAGTCGTCATCGCAGCCGCCCTGATCATGGTTTCGGTCTTCATCTTCTTCGTGCCGACCGGTATCGGGCCGATCAAACCGATCGCCCTCAGCCTGGCACTCGGCGTAGCCATCGATGCCTTCCTGGTGCGGATGACGCTTGGACCCGCCTTGATGAAACTCGGGGGATCGCGGGTTTGGTGGCTACCGGGCTGGCTGGAGCGCCGGCTGCCGGTCATTGATGTCGAAGGCGAGGCTCTGGCTCATCAGACCAAGCTGGCTGGCTGGCCGACCCCCGATGACGATTCGGCGATCTTCGCGCAGCGGCTGCTGGGGGCAAGCGGCGGCCGTGTCTTGTTCGCCAACCTCGACATCCAGCTGGACCGCGGCGACGTGTTGGTGGTTGAGGGCGATCGGGTCGCGCGGCTTGCGCTGATGTACGGGCTGTCGGGACGGGCGAAGTTCAGCGATGGACAAGTCAAGGTCTTGGGTCGCGTGCTGCCGGAGGAAGCCGCTGTGGTGCGCGGACATGCGCCGCTGCTGCTCGCCGGGACCAGGAATCCCGCCGCCGAGCTGAAACTGGGAGCCGGCGGCATCGTCCTCGTCCCGGCACTCGACGAACTACCGGAGGCCACCATCGGCGTGCTGTGCGATGCACTCGCATCGGCGGCCAATGAGACAGAGCATCCGACCACCTGGGTGCTGGGCGTGGTGCCCGGCACCGAACGAGACCTACCGCTGCCTGCCGGTCACCGCGTCATGCGGCTGCCCGGCCATCTCGCCACAGTCGCGCAAGGAGCATCCCGATGATCATCGAACGAATCAACGCTGCGAAATCAGCGCGGTGGACGACCTGGGTCGGTCTGATCCTGGTGCCGGTGCTCGTGCTCGGTGGATTGTTGTGGGCCACCTGGAACAGCGACGAGCGGCTCGATACCGTGCGTGCCGCGGTGGTGAACCAGGACGAGGCAGTCGAGCTGGGTGGACAATTGGTGCCGATGGGACGCCAGCTGACCGCTGCGCTGGTGGACTCGGACCGGCTGCAGAATCTGACCTGGGAGCAGGCGACGCTGGATGGCGCGAAGGCCGGGTTGAAGACCGGCGAATACGCGGCGATGGTCGTGATCCCGAAGGAGTTCTCGGCTGCGGCGACCTCCTATGCGGGGGATGCAGCACAGGCCCGTAGCGCCACGATCCAGGTGGAGACCTCCCCGGTTGCCGGTATCGCGGACGCCACCTTGGGCAAGGTGGTCGCCCAGGAGGCCGCACAGGTGTTGAACCAGACGCTGACATCGGGCTATCTCGACCAGATCTACGTCGGTTTCAATGAGATGGGCGACCAGTTCGTCACCATGTCAGACGCTGCCGCGCAGCTTTCGGACGGCGCCAATGGGCTCTCGGACGGGGCCGGGCAGCTTTCCGATGGCATCGGCCAGGCTGCCGCGGGTGCCGGAGAACTCGCAAGCGGTGCTTCTCAGGCTGCCACCGGTGCGCAGCAGTATGCGAGTGGGGTCGGCGAGTATGCGGCCGGAGTAAATGAGTACGCGGCCGGCATCAGCACGCTGGCCTCGCAGGTCCAAGCAATGCCGGACGGAATGACCCAGTTGGCCGACGGTGCGAGCCAGCTTTCCGATGGTGTCGGGCAGTATGTCGACGGCATCAACCAGATGGTCAATCCCGTGATCGACGTGCTCGCCGCCAATCCGGGAGCCGTCGATGCCATTCAACAGATCTCGGGCGACCAAGAGGGGCTCGACGATGCGGTCGCAACGATGCGGCAGGTGCAGGCCGGCGTCCAACAATTGGAGGCGCTCAATCAGCTGAGCCCAGCAGAGCTGGCGCAGGTGTTCGGGTGCCCGTCCGATCTAGAGGCGGTCGAGGGTGGCTGCGACTCCTACTATCAGGCGATCAAGCTGGGTATCGCCAGCGCAAACCAGACCATGGATGACGTGCGTTCGGACGAAAAGCTGGGTCCGGTGATCGAGCAATTGGACGCATTGCCCGACCAGCTGGCCGCTATCCAGCTGCCCGACGGCGGTATCAACCTGCTCGACACGATGACCGAGTTGCGCGACGGCGGCGAGGCATTGAAGAGCGGTGCCTCAGAGCTGGCCGGTGGTGTGGGTGAGCTCGCGACCGGCGTGCAGCCGCTCGTCGACGGTGTCAATCAACTGGCGGATGGTGCGAATCAGCTGAGCTCAGGAGCCGGCCAGCTGGCGGACGGCGCAAACCAGCTCTCCGACGGGATGAGCCAGCTGTCGAGCGGGGTCGGGCAGTTCGCCGACGGCGTGAACCAGCTCGCGGACGGCGGAACGCAGCTTGCCGACGGGACGACCCAGCTCTCCGATGGAATCGGCCAGTTCGCCGATGGACTCGCCTCCGGCAAGGATCAGGTTCCTTCGTTCAGCGACTCGGATCGGCAGCGGCTCTCGGAGGTCGTCTCTTCGCCGGTCGCCACCGGAAATCTGCTCGGTACCGCGACCGTGGGCATGGGCTGGGCGACCACGCTGATGGTGCTTGCGCTGTGGGCCGGGGCGATGGCCACATTCATGGTGGTGAAAGCCCTGGGTTCGCAGTTGCGAACCTCGGCGCGCCCGACCACCTATCTGGTTGCCGAGGCATTGCTGCCCGGGGTGATCGTGGTTGCGATCCAGTCGCTGGCGGTGACGGCCATCGGGCAGGCTGCGCTGGACTTGCCGTTCGGCAGGCTGATGGGCGTGCTGGGTGTGATGGTGCTGGCCGGGCTCGCCTTCGTGGCGGTCAACCATGCGTTGGTGGCGTGGCTCGGTAGCGCCGGACGGTTCATCTCGCTCGGGCTGGTGATCGTCAGCCTGGCACCGATGCTCACCAACGCACTGCCCGGCGTATTCGCGACGGCGCGGGCGATCTCACCGATGAGCCCGGCCTTGGATGCGATGCGTTCGGTCATCACCCAGTCGAGCGGGACGCCCGCCAGTGTCTTCCTGCTGTTGATGTGGCTGATCCTGGGACTTGCCGCAAGCGCGGCAGCGGTGATCAAGCACCGGACGACGACCATCGACGATCTGGTGGACGCCTAGAGCCGGCCTCAGGCGACCTGGTTGCGTACCGCCGCAGGCCGGTAGGTGCACAAGGGATCGGCAGCCAGCGGATCGCCGGTAGCCGCGTAGGCGCGCGAACGCGCCCCGCCGCACCAGCTGTTGTATTCGCATACTCCGCAGTCGCCGCCGAAGCTTGATGGAGTGCGCAGCGAGTCCATCAGCGGATGGTGCCGGTAGAGCTCCACGAGATCGTCCTGCTTGACGTTGCCGAGCGGCATCGGGAGGAATCCCGAAGGTGTGACGGTGCCGTTGTGCGAGATGAAGACGATGCCGTTGCCATCGCGGACACCGAAAGCGCGGGCAGCAGGCGAGACCGCGATCTGTTCTCGGGTCATTCCGCGCGCTTCCATCGACTGGGCAGTGACCCGGCGGAAATGCAGCGCCTCGGTGGTGCTCAACTGGAAGGGCGCAACACCGCGAAGCTCATTGAGCCAGGTCAACACCTGCTCTGCCTCGAGCGGAGTGAGCTCTTCCAGCATCTTGCCGCGTCCGGTGTGGATGAGAAAGAACAGCGTCCAGCGCTGCATCGGTTTGGTCTTCAGTAGTTCGTAGAGAGCGGGCAGGTCTGGTGCGGTGGCTGCCGTGACCAGCGTGTTGATCTGAACCGGGATGTCCAACTCGCCGGCCCAGTCCAGGGCCTGCATGGTCAGGTCGAAGATGCCCGCGACCCGGCGCACACCATCATGCAACTCGGGATTGGAGCCGTCCAGGCTGAGTGACACCGCTTTGGCTCCGGCCTCCTGCAGCTGGGCGAGGTGCCCGCGGGTCAGATCGGGGGTGACCGCGGGCGACAACGAGACACCGATTCGCCGGGCGCGAGCCTGGTGCATGAGCTCGATCAGATCGTCGCGGCGCAGCGGATCACCGCCGGTGAGGATCAGATGGGGCAGCGGATCACCGAAGCCTGCGATCTGATCGAGCAGCCGCACTCCCTGCTCAGTGGTCAGCTGGTCGGGCGCGGGACGCTTCCATGCGGTGGCCCGACAGTGCCGGCAGGCCAGGGCGCAAGCGATCGTCATCTCCCAGTAGACGGTCATCGGGGCCCGGTCGTAGACCCAGTTCACGGGACGAACCGAACCTATCGGCGCAATCCCCAGGGGATCGGCCGTGTGGACGTGACCAGCTGACATCAAAACTGCTCCTGTTCGTGCGCAAGGCATGGCCCTTGAAGGTGATGCGCGTTTGAAGGTGATGCGCGTTCGCTCCCCGTAAGGATAGGACTGCGGCCTGACCAAGACCACCTCGGGTGAGGTCATGCGTGCCTCGCCTGCTGCACACACGGGCGGCAAAGGGTAACAAAATGCCATCATCGAATCAACGATTCGCCCCAAGCTTCCAGAGACTACCCCCAGCCATCTACACTTGAGGCAAGACGGTGATGACCGCGTCGGGTGGTCACCAAGACGAGGCAGGGAGGGGAGGAAAAATGGCTCTTTCGGAAGAGGAGCAGCGACTCCTGGAGCAGCTTGAAGCATCATTGGCTGCGGACGATCCGAAACTGGCTCAGACCCTCGGATCATCCAGCACTCCTCGTCAAATACACGGACGTCGAGCGACATTGGCCGGGGCGTTGTTCATATTCGGCCTGGTTCTGCTGGTTGTCGGCATGCGGACGACCTGGATCGTCAGTGTGGTCGGTTTCATCGCCATGCTGGCGGCCACGGTGATCGCCTTGGGCTCGTGGCGCAAGGCAACCGGTCCGAGCGGGCAATCCAAGCGCGCGCCTTCATCGGACTCGGAGCCGTTCATGGGCAAGATGGAGGATCGCTGGCGTCGTCGTCAAGAGGGCGGTCTGTGACAATCTGAGCTGGTCGGGGAGCGAACGCTCCGGCGAGATATCCGCACTGGCGCGGAGATGGTGAGTAGTGCGAATGAAGGTAGTGGTTGCGCCGGACTCGTTCAAGGAATCGATGACGGCAGCCCAGGCTGCGGCCTCAATGAGCGCAGGCGTGCACACAGTCTTTCCCGATGCCGACTGCGTCGAAATCCCGATGGCCGATGGTGGCGAAGGGACCGTTGATGCGCTGGTTTCCGTACTTGACGGGAGTTGGCACGCCGTTTCGACAGTCGACGCCCTCGGACGTCCAATAGAGGCGGGCTATGGCCTCACTCCCGATGGGCTGGTGATCATCGAGGTCGCATCTGCGGTGGGGCTCGGCCAGATCAGCCCGGACCAACGCGACATCCGCCGGGCCAGCTCAGTCGGAGTGGCCGATCTGATCGGTGATGCCTTGGACGCGGGAGCCACCCGATTCATCATCGGTCTCGGTGGCAGCGCCACCACCGACTGCGGAGCCGGCATGCTGGCCGGGCTGGGTGTCACGTTCCTCGCTGCCGATGGCACCGAATTGACCCCCACCCCGTCCGCGCTGGCCGAACTCGATCATGCCGACCTGAGCGGCCTGGACCCGCGGCTGGCCGACGTGCGCATCGAACTGGCCTGCGATGTCAGTAATCCACTGCTCGGCGAAGATGGTGCCGCCGCCGTTTTCGGGCCGCAGAAGGGCGCGACCCCCGAAGACGTGGTCTATCTCGACAGGATTCTCGAAAAGGTCGCCGATGCGCTGACCGCGGCCGGAGCGCCAGACGTGCGCGACCAGGCCGGAGCCGGTGCGGCCGGCGGTCTGGGCGCGGGTTTCCTGGCCATCGGTGCCCGGATGAGGCGGGGCGCCGAGGTGGTGGCAGATGCTGCTCGTCTGGCCGAGGCGGTCGATGGTGCCGACCTCGTGCTGACGGGGGAGGGCGGCGTGGATTTCCAGACGCTGTCGGGCAAGACCCCGGCGGGCGTGGCCGAGGTCGCAGCACGCTTCGGACTTCCGGTCATCGCCTTCGCGGGGACGATCGGTCGCGGTGCCGACGATCTGGTCGGCAATGGCTTCGAGGCAGTCGTACCTATCATGCCGGGGCCGGGAAGCCTTACGGATGCGCTGGCGAATGGCCCGGAGAACCTCGAACGGGCGGTCGCGACCGCAATGCGGCTGCTCAGACTGGGTGCGTCCAGCGGTCTGGCAGGGCAGTCATAGCGCCTGAGGTCAGCTGTGGATCTGGGGCGGCCTATCGGACGCGTCCGGGTAGCAGCGATCGGGGCGCGATGCGCGCCGCGAACCGTCTGCCCTTGCCCACCGACGAATACCACTGCGTGCTGATCACAGCGACGTCGCCGGCAACCTCGGCCTGCGCCGGCGGCCCGGCGGCGTATCGCTGCCGCTCGATCAGCAAGGCAATCCGGCGAAGCGCGGCTCGTCCCTCGGCGTCCAGACCGGGCCACGGCATCGCACCGAGTTGCCGAGGCGTGACCGCCGGCCACGTCATCCCCAGATCGGTTGCGGTCGCCTCCAGCTCACGCCATGCGCCGTTCACCTTGTCGGCACTGTCGGCGGCACCCAGACGCCGACGGCGAAGCGCTGCCCGAGTCAGCGCGGGTATCGCCAGCACCAGCAAGACACCCATGAGGCCCAGCGGCACCCGCAGATCGACCGGTCGTCCGAGCTGCGCAGGCTGGCTGGTGGTGGGGGACTGCTGCTCGGTGGGCTGCGGCTCCGGCGAGGCCGGTTCGCCGGCCGGCGGCTCCTGCGTGGGCTCGGACGATGGCTCGGTCTGCGACTGCTGGGACTGGTCGCCGATCGACACTGTCGGCTCGAAGCTCACCCAGCCCAGGCCCGAGAAGTTCAACTCCGGCCAGGCATGCATATTGTGCGAGGTGACCAGCCATGATCCGTCGGCTTGCTCAACGCCGGTGGTGAAACCGACCGCAACTCGTGCCGGAATCCCGACTTCCTGTGCCATCAGCGCCATCGCAGACGCGAAGTGAATGCAGTATCCGCGGCGGTCGTTGAACAAGAAGTTCACCAGCACCTGGAATCCCATGCCCTCTGGGGCCTGCAGGTCATAGCTGAACCTCGAGGGGTCGTTCAACCAGTTCTGCAGGGCCAGCGCCTTCTCGCCGTCGGACGCCGCGCCATCGGTGATCTGGTGCGCGAGCTCAACGATCTCTGCCGGCACATCGTCGGGAAGACTGCTCGCCTCGGCATCGCCGGCGGTCGCGGTCGCCAGCTCGGTGGCGTCAGGGGTGGCGATGAGACTGTCGACCGAATACGACTGGCCGGCAAGTGGCTGGTCCTCGCCTGCGACATCGAGAACAGTGAGGGTCTGCGGATCGAAGGCCCACGACCCGGATGGGTCCCAGCGCAGCGGGGCATACGGCGCCGGAAGATAGTCGGAGTCGTAGTCACCGATGGTGACCTGGGTGGTGACCTCCGACTGGGTTCCGGCGAGCGTGGGTTCATCCGGGCTTCCCGGCAATAGCGTCATTTGATTCATCTGCCAGCCGGCGGCGGTCATGACCGTCAGCGCCGTACTGCGCAGCCGTACCCCATCGGCCGACGAGGTCGTGTAGCTCAGCAGCGGCCGTTCATCGGGTTGGTGCAGGTTCTCATTGAGGCTGATGGTGGGGTCGATCAGATCGACGGACTGATGGCGACCGGTGGTGCCTTGCGGCAGCCAACTTTGGCCATCGGGTGGGATGGCGAGCCCGGCGACAACCGCGGTGGCGACCGATACCGACCCCAGGCCCACGGCAAGTGCGATGAAGCCGCGCGCATTGAACTTGCCCTCGTCCTTGCTGGTCAGCCCGCGCGGCCAACGCTGTTCGTGGTCGATGGTGCGCGAGGCCAGCAGCACCAGCCAGCCCACGCAGACCGCGACGATCGAGACGATACCGACGGCTTCGTCCAACACGATCATCGATGTCAGATAGCCGGCAAGCAGCGGCAGCGCGGCAAGCAGCACACTACGCGCGCCGATGAACGCGAGGTCGATCACTATCGTCAGCACTCCGGCGCCTGCCAGCAGCAGAACTAGGGTTGCGTCGTCGGCGGCCATCGGTACGGTCTGGGAGTAGATGTGCTCGCTCGCCAAAGTCCATGTCTGTTCGAAGACCTGCCACGGGCGAGTCTGTCCGGCGCCGCCGACCGCCACTGCCGCCGCTATCCAGATCATGGCGAAGCCGGCCAGCAATTGGGCCAGGGTGCCCGGCCAGGTCAGCTGGGAGACCCGGCGCACCAGCCAGGCGAGTCCTTCGAGGACGATCACCACGATCGCGGCACCCGGCAGTAGCCGCGCATCCGAACTGATCTGAATGAACGGCACCGTGCCCAAGCAGGCGGCGACGCCCACGGCTATCGTGTTGCGTCCCGAACCGATCATGCCAAGACCTCGGCGGCTTCATGCAGGCCGATCCAGGCGTCCGGAACCGAGGTGGACGCTGTCGCCAGACTCACCACCCAGCCACGGTTCGCCAACTCCATCGCGTAGCGCGCCTGCGCCGACCGCTGGCGGCCACCCGCGAAGGTCTGCACGTCGAGCAGCAGGGCGTGCGCCGAACCCGAGCGCGGTGTCGTCTCGATCAAGGTGGCCAGATCGGCATCTGTCAGTCGGCCGAGCACCGCCAACACCGAAGAACTCGGACGCCGTTCTTCGCCTGCGGCGAACAATCCGGCCGCCAGCGACTCCGCGCTGGTCAAAGTGATATCGGTCAGCTCATAGAGCAGCTGCTGCGCCCGAACACTACGGTCCGAATCGGGGCTCAGCGTCAATCCATCGGCGTCGGCCAGTTCCAGCGTCGATCCGGCGCCCAGCAGCGCAAGTCCGGCCGAGGCCGCGGCCGAGACCGCCCATTCGAATGAGCTGTCCGCTCCGGTTCCGGAATGCGCGCAGCGGCGGTTGTCGACCAGCAGCCGGGTGGTCGGCTGCCAGGACTGCTCCTCGCGGCGCACCATCAACTCGCCCGCCCGGGCCGTCGAACGCCAATGCACGCGCCGCACATCGTCGCCGCGCCGGTACTCGCGCACCAGCACATCGTCTTGGCCGACCAGCCCGGCACGCGCGGTGCGGGCCTCCGCCGATGCGCCCGAACTGCCAGCCCGCAGCCCACCCAAGTCGAAGATGCGCGGAGTGACGGCGATCTCGGTCGTGGTTACGAAGGCCATGTCATTGCGCGCCAGACCGAACGGATCCAGGCTGCGCACCAGCAACGGTCCGATGCGGAAACGCCCGCGCTGCACTCCCGTCAGTCGGTAGCCCACCCGGTAGCCCTTCGATGGAACTCCGCCGGACAAGGCGAAACGCGGACGAATGCCCATCGACGGTGGCACCACATCCTCGAAGTGCAGCAATCTGGGCAGCCCGCCACCCGCGCTGGTCAACGTCATGCCAACTCCGAACTCGGTGCCCACCGGCGCGCTTGAGACCGCCAGCCGCCGCTCGTGGCGCAATCCCTTGACCGGCCACGAGACCATCAGCAGCGCTCCTATCACCACGGCGCAGGTGAAGGCGCCCAGCCAGGCGAGATCGCGCTGGGTGAAGACGATGCCGGCGGTCAGGGCGAGCAGGCCGAAGACGACGACGATGCGCCCGCGCACGGTGAGACGGCGCCACGCCTGCACGGTCAGGCGCTCCGGGGCAACGCCACCGTAGCTGCGGCCGCAGTCACCGCGTCCGCAGCCGAGCGCCCGGCAAGCCGTGCGGCCGAGGTCAGCAGCACGCGATGCGCGAGCACCGCTGCGAGCAGCGCCTGCACATCGTCGGGAATGACGTAGTCGCGCCCCGCCATCGCGGCCCGCACCCGGACCGCGCGCAGCAGTTGCAGCCCGGCGCGCGGCGAGGCACCCAGCCGCAGGTCGCTGCTGGAACGGGTGGCCTCGACGATGTCGACGATGTATTCCTTGACCGCCTGACTGACGTGGACCTCTCCGATGCCGGCGGCGAGCCGGGTCAGGGTGACACCGTCGGTGACCGGCTGCAGGCTCGTCAGCGGGTTGCTGGCGCCATGCGAGCTGAGCATCTCGAGTTCGGCGCCGCGCGTTGGATAGCCCATCTCGATGCGGGCCATGAAGCGGTCGCGCTGTGCCTCGGGCAGCGGGTAGGTGCCCTCCATCTCGATCGGGTTCTGGGTGGCGACCACCATGAACGGCGGACGCAGCCGGTGCGTCTGGCCGTCCACGCTCACCTGTCGCTCTTCCATTGCCTCGAGCAGCGCCGACTGGGTCTTGGGTGAGGCACGGTTGATCTCGTCGCCCACCACGATGTTCGCGAAGACACCACCCGGTTTGAACTCGAACTCGCGTGTCTCCTGGTTGTAGACCGACACGCCGGTGATATCGGACGGCAGCAGATCCGGGGTGAATTGGAGGCGCCGTACGCGGCAGTCGATCGCGCGGCCGAGTGCCTTGGCCAGCATCGTCTTGCCGACCCCAGGCACATCCTCGATCAGCAGATGGCCGCCAGCGAAGAGCACCAGAATCGCCAGATCGATCTGCTCGGTCTTGCCTTCGATCACCCTCGCGATGGCTGTCCGCATTGCTCCGGCCGTCTGCTGCACCTGTGGGACATCGAGCTTCGAAGTCGAGACGCGTTGAGTTGTCACGGAACCGGGATCCCCTCGGTAGATGAGTGCGGGCGCCCGCAATCCTATCCGCGCCGCCCAATCGGGCTCCGGGACACACGATGTGGTGAAGCGGTCGGAATCTGCGATCGAAGTGGGGTTCTAGTGGAGCTAAATGGAGTAAGGTGGGGCCCAGTGGAGGATGAGGTCCCGATCTGGAGCGGGGGTGGTGCCGATGTTTCTCGGTACATACACGCCCAAGCTCGACGACAAGGGCCGCTTCTTTCTGCCTGCGAAGTTTCGGGACGAACTGGCCGAAGGGCTGGTGGTGACCAGGGGACAGGACCGCTGTCTGGCGATCTATCCCATGGTCACGTTCGTCTCCAAGACCCAGCAGATGGCTCAAGCCCCGGCCACCGTGCGTCAGGTGCGCGATTTTCAGCGCATGTTGGCGTCGTCGGCCAGCGACGAAGTGCCAGACAAGCAGGGCCGCATTTCGGTGCCGGCCGTGCTGCGTGAATACGCAGGTCTGGACAAAGACATCGTCGTGGTGGGATCCATCGACCGGGTCGAAGTCTGGAACCCGCAGGCATGGCAGGACTACTCCGCTGCGCAGGAGGCCTCTTTCGCAGAACTGAACGAGGAGATCTTCCCGATCCTGTGATCGGGCGACCTCGTCCGGGGGACGAGAAAGAGAAACGACACTGCTGTGTCGTCCGGCTTCAATCCGGACTCACAGCTTCCTGGCGTCACTTCCCCGATGCCAGGCGGCTTTGAGTTCTGGGGTCCGGATTGAAACCAGGCGACATAGCCGACGACTACTGCTGGGGAGGGATGATGGATATGAGCGAGCCTGCCTCCGCCCAGGTCTCGGCCGACCCTGCGGCTCTCGCCACCGATCGACTCGGTTCGGTGGTTCACACTCCGGTCATGCGAGATCGCATCACCGCACTGCTCGGACCCGCTTTGACCACTCCGGGCGCTATTTATGTGGACGCCACTCTCGGCATGGCCGGCCATGCCAGCGCGATCCTCGCTGCGAACCCCGACGCACGGCTGATCGGTATCGATCACGACGCGGATGCACTGGCGATCGCCGAAGAGACTCTGAAACCGTTCGCCGGACGCGTCCGCTTGGTGCGGGCCCGCTTTGACGAGCTTGCAGCCGTGCTCGACGATCTCGGCGTGGCGCAGATCGATTCGTTGCTTGCCGATCTGGGGTTGTCGAGCCTGCAGATCGACCAGCGCGACCGCGGTTTCGCCTACGCGACCGACGCGCCGCTCGACATGCGGATGGACACCCGCAACCCGCGTACCGCCGCCCACGTGCTCAACACCGCGGCCCCGGGCGAACTGGTAAGGATCCTGCGCCGCTTTGGCGAAGAACCGCACGCCGAGCGGATCGTTCGCGCCATAGTCGCCGAACGCGTCCGTGAGCCATTCAGCGATTCTGCCCGGCTGGTTGAGGTGATCAGTTCAGCACTGCCGGCCGCGGTGCGCCACGGCGGCGGGCATCCCGCCAAGCGCACCTTTCAGGCATTGCGCATCGAGGTGAACGGCGAGTTGGACGCCCTGGCCGGGCTGCTGCCCGACGCGCTCGATCGGCTCGCGATGAACGGACGCATCGCGGTACTGGCCTATCACTCGCTGGAGGATCGACTGGTCAAGCAGACCTTCGCGCAAGCGACCAGCGATTCGGCACCCGCGCGGTTGCCGGTCGTCCCCGAGCCGTTGCTGGCCCGATTCGCCGCCCTCACCCGTGGCGCCGAGAAGCCCACCGCCGATGAGGTAGCTGAGAACCCGCGCGCCGCGTCGGCTCGGCTGCGTGCCGTCCAACGCATCCGCCCTGGCAAGATCCCGAATCGTGAGGAGAACCGATGAGTGCCCTGCAAGCACCGATCAACCCGGGGCCGGACGCGCAGCCGACGGTTCTGCGAGCGGTTCCCAGGCAGGCCCGTCAACTGGCGCAGTTGCCGTTCATCTTGTTCATCGCCGCGTTGCTGGGCGGCGGGCTGACCGGCGTGCTGATCTTGTCGACCACGATCCAGACCCAGTCCGGCGAACTGACCGCGTTGCAGACCCAGGAGGCCGAGCTGCGCTATCAGGAGGCAGCCCTTGTCGCGCAGGCGCAAGGTCTGCGGTCGTCCCAGAGCCTGGCCGAGCAGGCCTGGGCATTGGGCATGCGCCCGAACCCCAATCCGGCCTTCATCAAGATGCCGAACGGGGAGATTCTCGGCGTACCCGTCGAGGTGACCGGGGACGAACTGCCGGGCATGGTGCCGCCCGTCGCTCCCGTCACCGACACCGCATCGTCCCCGGCTGCCGATGCCACGGCCACTCCCACTTCACCGCAGGCCTCCGCATCCTCCGAGCCGACCGCGTCTGCTGCGGCCGAGGCCGGCACCCAGGCTACCGAGCCGGAATCGACGACCACTAGTTCCGCCCAGACCGGCGAGCCGGCGGCGGAGGCAACTCCGTGAGCAGCGCAGGAAGGCCCCGACCCGGTCAATCGCCGGCGTCGCGACCGCGGTCGGGTTCTGGTCGCCCCCGCGGCACTTCGCAAAGCAGCCGATCCACCCGCCGCTCGAGCGCCGGCCTGCCGATCGCCTCCACGAGCAAGCGGATCACAGTCTTCTTCGTGTTCGTGGCCGTCATGATCAGCTTGGCGTCGGGCCGGGCACTGCTGCTACAGGGCATCGACGCATCCGCCAACGCTCAGGCGGCGGCCGCTCAGCTCAGCCAGTCGCAGGTGCTGAAGGCCGATCGCGGCGTGATCTATGATCGCAACGGCGAGGTACTCGCAGAGACTCAGCCTGCATTCTCGGTGATCGCCGACCCGTATTCGGTCTCTACCAACGGTGCCGATCCCGATCACATGACCACTGATCAGCGCACCAAGGCCGAGCAGGCGCCCGCTGCGATCGCAGAGATCTTGGCCAGATACCTGGGCGGCAGCAAGGACGACTACCTCAAACAGCTGAGCCGCACCCGTAACGCCGACGGTGGACCCAATCAATATGAACTGGTCGCACGTAAGGTTTCCGCTGCCGTCTATCAACTGATGGCCGACGAACTGAACCAGGGCGGCTGGTACGGCATCTATTCTGCGCCGGATCCGGTGCGCTACTACCCGAACGGCACACTGGCGTCCAATGTGCTCGGTTTCGTCAACTACGACGACGAGGGTGCCGCCGGGCTGGAGTACGGCCAAAACGAGCAGCTGAGCGGCGTCGATGGTAAGCAGACCTACCAATCGTCGCGCTACGGCACCATTCCGCTGGGCGACAGCACGCTGATCGAGCCGGTCAACGGTGCCACCTACACGCTGACCATCGATTCCGAACTGCAATGGATGGCGCAGACCACGTTGGCCAATGCCGTTTCCAGTGCACAGGCCAAGAGCGGCACGGTTGTCATTCAGGCCGTTCAGACCGGAGAGATCCTGGCGATGGCCACCGCGCCGAGCTTCGACTCGAATAATCCTGGCGCGGCCGATGCCGACGATCTCGGCAACCGCATCGTCACCGATGCCTACGAACCGGGTTCGGTGCAAAAAGTGCTCACCATGGCCGCGCTGCTCGATGCAGGACTGATCACGCCCGAGACCAAGGTCGACGTGCCCAGCGAGATTCTGTCCGGTGACGCCCCGATTCGCGATGCCTGGGCTCACGGCACCCTGAACCTCACCGCGCGCGGCGTGCTCGCCCAGTCGTCCAATATCGGCACCGTCGAACTTGCCCGCCAGATGGACAAGGCCAGGCTGTCGCAGTATCTGTCGTCGTTCGGGCTCGGCACCTCGACCGGTATCGAGCTTCCCGGTGAGACCGGTGGTGCGCTGGGCATCCTGCCCGCCACCGACATGGCCGACTACACCCGAGACCAGATCTCGTTTGGCCAAGGCCTCTCGGTGACCGCGCTGCAGGAAGCATCGGCCATCTCGGCGATCGTCAACGGAGGCGTCTACCATCAACCAACCGTGATCGCCTCGGCCACCACGGCGAGTGGGGATGCGATCGGCTTCGACCGGGCAGATCCCCGACGAGTGATCAGCGAGGAGGCATCGGCGCAAGTCGTCAACATGATGGAGGCCAGCGTCGCCTCACCGGAGATGACCACCGCCGACTCGCAGGTCATCGACGGCTACCGGATGGCCGGAAAGTCGGGAACCGCACAGAAGGCAGATCAGTATGGCAACTACGGCGGCGGCTACACCGGTTCGTATGTTGCGGTCGCACCTGCCGAGAATCCGCAGATACTGGTCTATGTGGTGATCGACGAACCAGCAAATGGATACTACGGTGGCACCGTGGCTTTCCCGACAGCGCGCCAGTTGATGATGCAGGCACTGCCTCGATACGGCATTGCTCCCTCTGCTCACGTCCCTGCCTTCACCGACCCGCTCACCTACTGACCATGGCAGCAGTCGAGCAGCAGCACGAGCCCCAGACCTGCCCGCAACCGCTTTCGCAGCTCTTGGCAGGGCTGGCGGTGCAGCTTCCCGATGTCGACCCCGTGATCAACAAGGTCAGCTTCGATTCCCGGCGGGTGCGTCCCGGCGATCTCTATATCGGGTTGCCCGGCACTCGCAGCCACGGAGCCGCGTTTGCTGAGGCGGCCCGCGATCTCGGCGCGGTGGCGCTGTTGACTGACGAACGAGGCGCCGAACTCGCCCGCGACCAGGGTCTGCCGATGGCGGTCTGCACCGACCTGCGCCTTGCGATGGCGATCGCAGCAGCCCGCATCTGGGGTCACCCGGCTCGCCGGATGACCAGCTTCGGGGTGACGGGCACCAACGGCAAGTCGACGACAGTGCTGATGCTTGCCGCCGCGCTTGATGCGGCTGCGCACCGGGTCGGCAGCATCGGGACGCTCGGTTTCCTGGTCGGTGGCCAGCCCGTGGAGGTCGAGCATTCGACGATCACGACTCCGGAATCTCCCGATCTGCAGGCGATCATCGCCACGCTGGCGGCGCGCGGCGCGGACGTGCTGGCCATGGAGGTCAGTTCGCATGCCCTGTCGTTGAACAGGGTCACCGGTATCGGATTCGATGTCGTCGGGTTCACCAATCTGGGGCGCGATCACCTGGAGTTCCACCACACGATGGAGGCCTATTACCAGGCCAAGGCTCAACTCTTCACACCCGGCTATGCCAAGCGCGCGGTGATCAACGCGGACGACGAATCAGGACGCAGACTGCTGGCTCAGGCTGCCGAGCTCGGCCTACCCGCCGCAAGCGTGGGCATGGCCGAGGACTGCGACTATCGCATCGTCGCCTGGCGACCGCGGGATCAAGGCTCCACTTTCACCTTGCTGCACGACCGCGTTGCAATCGAAGCGTTCACCTGTCTACCCGGCGAATACAACGTCCGAAATGCGGCGACCGCCCTGGCGATGATCGATCAGGCCGGATACGAGGTGACTGCCGCGCTGCCCGGACTGGCGACCGCGGTGATTCCCGGACGCATGCAACCGGTGCCGTTGGAAGGCGCCGATGCACCGCACGTCTACGTCGACTTTGCGCACACGCCACAGGCCATCGCCTCGGCGCTATCGGCATTCAGTCATCCCGGCTTCGCGGATCGCCGGGTGATCGCTGTTTTCGGGGCGGGTGGCGACCGCGATCCGGACAAGCGCGAACTCATGGGTCAGGCAGGCGTCGGTGGCGCCGATCTCGTTGTGGTGACCGACGACAATCCTCGTTCCGAGGACCCGGCGGCGATTCGTGCCCGGGTGCTGGCGGGTGCGCGCGGGGCGATCGCCTCGGCCGCACCGGGCAGCCATGCGGCCGCAGTTGAGGTCCTCGACGGCGGCGACCGTGCTTCGGCGATAACCCAGGCCCTGCGGCTCGCACATCCGGGCGACGCTGTGGTGATTCTCGGCAAGGGGCATGAACGCACCCAGCAGCTCGCTGACAAGACGATCGACTTCGACGACCTGTCCGCCGCGCAAGACAGCTGGACACAGATCATCCAAACCCCAGGAGGTCGATCATGAGGACGCGAAGCGCGGCCGGGGTGGCCGCACTCATCGAGGCCGGCGGCCGACCATGCACCCTGATCGGAGATCCGGGCGTTCGGGTCGGCCCGGATGTGGTGATCGACAGCCGCAGGTCGGTGCCGGGAGCCCTATTCGTCGCGTTGCCCGGCGAACACGCCGACGGCCACGACTTCTTGGATTCGGCCGCTTCCCTGGGTGCGGCTGCGGCGATCGTCACCCGGCAGGCCGATGCGCCGTTGACGCAACTGATCTGCGACGACGCTCAGCAGGGATTGACCGCGCTTGCGCGCAGCCTGCATGCCGAGGCCCGGGCAACGGGTCTGCAAACCGTCGCCATCACCGGCAGCGCGGGCAAGACCAGCACGAAGGATTTCTTGGCCCAGATACTCGCTGCGGCCGGGCCGACCGTCAGCCCGGTCGGTTCGTTCAACAATGAGCTCGGCAACCCGCTGACCGTCTGCCGGATCGACGAGCAGACGCGCTATCTGGTCAGCGAGATGGGCGCTCGGGCGGTCGGGGATGTTGCCTATCTGTGTTCGATCGTCCATCCGAGTGCATCCATCGTGCTCAACATCGGCACCGCCCATATCGGGGAATTTGGTAGTCAGACCAAGATTGCCGAAGCGAAGGGTGAGATCGTCGAGGCCCTGGACGCCGACGGCTGGGCGGTGCTCAATGCCGACGACCCGCTGGTTGATGCCATGGAGTCACGCACCCGGGCACATATTGCGCGGTTCACCATCGGCCGAACTCAGCCGATCTCCGCCGAACTCGTCGTCCGGGCCACCGATCTGAGGGCCGACGATCTCGCTCGCTTCAGCTTCACGCTCAGCGCCACGGGGCCATCAACCGAGACCGCCGACCAGAGCGCCCAGGTGCGGCTCCGGCTGATCGGCGAACACCAGGTCACCGACGCCACCGCAGCAGCCACCGCAGCCCTGGCGCTGGGCGTGCCGCTGGAAACTGTTGCCAGCGCACTCTGCCAAGCCGTCGCCTTGTCGAGGTGGCGGATGGAGTTGCACGAACTTCCCAGCGGGGCAGCAGTCATCAACGATGCCTACAATGCCAATCCGGAATCGATGGCCGCCGCCCTACGCACGGTCGCGGCGATCGGCGAACGGCGTCGTGCGTCCAACCCGGACGCACGAACGATCGCTGTGCTGGGCGACATGCTGGAACTGGGGGAGACCTCGGCCGATCGCCATCGAAGTATCGGACGGCTGGCCGCCGAACTCGGCTTCGACGAGATCCTGGCGCTGGGCGAGCATGCGCCAGATCTGGTCGCCGGGGCCGAGCAGGTCGGCGGCAACGCCCAGATTTCGGACGCCCGGACGGTTGCGGACTCGGTGGAGCTGCAGTCCTTCGATGTGGTACTGATCAAAGCAAGTCGAGGCCTTCGCCTGGAAGAGGTCGCCAACCGGTTGGTGGGCGGAGAGGAATAGACGATGAAACTGATCATCGCGGCTGGGGTCATCGCTCTCATCGGTACGTTGGTCGGCACCCGGGTCTTTATCGGATTTCTGGTGCGCAAGGGCTACGGGCAGTTCGTCCGCGATGATGGCCCGGCCACCCATACCGCCAAGCGTGGCACACCGACCATGGGAGGTGTGGCGATCATCTTGTCCGTCGTGCTCGCCTACGCCATCGCGCACCTGCTGAATTGGGATGCCCCCTCATACTCGGGTCTGCTGCTGCTCGGCTTGCTGGTGGCCTGCGGGCTGCTCGGCTTCATCGACGACTGGACGAAGATCAGCCATAAGCGCTCGCTGGGGCTGACCAGTCGGGGCAAGCTCATCGGCCAGCTGGCCATCGGCGTCGGCTTCGGTGTGCTGTCGCTGATGCGTCCGGACGGCTCCGGCGAAACCCCCGCCAGCACTCAAATCTCGTTCATTCACGACATTGGCTGGCTGCGGCTACCGCTGGTGGTGGCCATCGTCTGGATCACCTTCTTGATCATCGCCACGTCCAACGCGGTGAACCTGACCGACGGCGTCGACGGGCTGGCCACCGGCGCGCTGACGATGGTCTTCGGCGCCTACACGCTGATCTCCTTGTTCCAGAGTCGTCAGTGGTGTTCCGGACCGACCGACAGCGCGGTCTGCTATCAGGTACGCGATCCGTGGGATATTCAGGTGATCGCGGCTGCGCTGGCCGCCGCCTGCTTCGGATTCCTGTGGTGGAATGCCAAGCCTGCCAAGATCTTCATGGGTGATACCGGTTCGCTCGCGCTGGGCGGTGCGGTGGGCGGCCTGGCGATCATGACCCGCACCGAACTACTGTTGGTCATCCTCGGCCTGCTCTTCGTGATCGAGACGCTCTCGGTCGCCATCCAGGTCAGCTACTTCAAACTCACCCACGGCAAGCGCGTCTTCAAGATGGCGCCGCTGCATCACCACTTCGAGTTGCTCGGCTGGGACGAGGTGACCGTGGTGATCCGATTCTGGATCATCTGCGGCGTGTCGGTCGTCAGTGGGCTCTCACTCTTCTATGCCCAGTGGATACTGGGCCAATAGTCGTCCGCTGGCCAGCCGAGATCCAACGGCCGAAGACAGCTTGACGAATCGGCTCCTACTTCCCAGGAGGACGAAGATGACAACGATGAGGCCGCTGGCGTGGCTTCCGGTCGCCGACCGCTATTCGCCGTGGCGCGAGGCCGCGGTGGTGGTCGCAGGGCTGGCCACGTCCGGTTTCGCAGCAGCCGACGCGCTGCTCGAGCTGGGTGCGCGGGTGATCGTGGTGGACGATCTCGAATCCGACGAGAACCGCGAGCGGGCCACCTTGCTCGAGCACCTGGACGCCACCGTACTGCTCGGCGCGGGGGCCTCTGCGAAGCTACCCGAAGACATCGATCTGGTCATCACGTCGCCGGGCTGGCGTCCGGACTACCCGCTGCTGGCCGCTGCGGCGGCGCGCGGTGTGCCGATCTGGGGGGACGTCGAACTCGCCTGGCGGCTGATGCATCCCGACCGCATCGTGCCCTGGCTGGGGGTGACCGGAACCAACGGCAAGACGACCACGACCCAGATGCTGGACTCGATCTTGCAGGCCGCCGGCCTGGAATCGGCTGCCGTCGGCAATATCGGACGGCCGATCATCGAAGCGATCAACGACGAGATTCCTTATGACGTCTTCGCCGTCGAGCTGTCCAGCTTCCAGCTGCACTGGGCGCACTCGCTTGAATTGCACTCGGCGGCGGTGCTCAATCTGCACCCCGACCACCTCGAGTGGTATGGCCCCTGGCTAGGTGATTCGGAAGCCGCGATGGCCGGCTATCGCGCCGACAAGGCCCGCATTTACCACAACGTGCGGCATTCCTGCGTCTATAACGTGTCCGAATCTGCGACCGAGGCGATGGTCGCCGATGCCGAGGTGATCGAGGGCGCCAGGGCCATCGGTTTCACTTTGGGTATCCCCTCGATCTCAATGCTTGGCATCGTGGACGACCTGCTGGTCGACCGAGCTTTCGTTCCGCAACGCCAGGATTCGGCGCTGCCGCTCGCCAACGTCGCCGATGTGCAACCGAACGCACCGCACAACATCGAGAATGCGCTGGCGGCTGCCGCGCTGGCGCGCAGCTTCGGCGTACCAGGACCCGCAGTCGCTGCTGGTCTGCGCAACTTGAAGCTCGGCGGTCACCGCATCTCGACGGTCGCGACCATGGGCGGGGTCACCTGGGTGGACGATTCGAAGGCGACCAATCCGCACGCCGCCAACTCGTCCATGCGGGCATTCGATTCGATCGTGTGGATCGCGGGCGGCCAGACCAAGGGAACCAGCTTCGACGAACTGGTGCGGACCCACGCCGCCAAGTTGCGCGCCGCGATCGTGCTGGGAGTCGATCGTCAGGTGGTCGCGGAGGCGCTGGCCCGCCATGCCCCGGACGTTCCGGTGGTGGTCATCGACCGCGGCGATGCCGCGGCAGCGATGACCGAGGCCGTCCAGGCCGCAGCCGGGCTCGCCGAGCGCGGTGACACCGTGCTGCTGGCGCCCGGTGGGGCCAGCAAGGACATGTGGCCCGGCTACGCCGCGCGGGGCGACGACTTCGCCGACGCGGTCCACCTGCTCCCAGGTGGTGGAGGCAGCCGATGAGCGCGCTCAGTGATCTGCGTCGGCCGGCGGGGGCCAAGAAGCCGTCCCCACCGGCGCAGGGCTCAGCAGCGAAGAAGCGCCACAATCGTGGGCTGAAGGGCGGTATGGCCGAGCTCGGCACGCGCGGCGAGGGAAACCTCGCCAGGGTGCTGTCCCGGCCGCTCGCTGACTACTACCTCATCCTGGTCTCCTCGGCCTTGTTGGTTGGGCTGGGCGTGCTGATGGTCCTCTCGGCGTCGTCGGTCTTCTCGTCGATCACCAATCAGGGCGACGCGTACTACTACCTGGTGCGCCAGCTCGCCTTTCTGTGCGTCGGCGTACCGGTGGCCTGGTGGCTCTCGCGGCGCAGCGCCGCAGCCTACGCCGTGCTCGGCTGGCTGGGCATGATCGGCAGCATCGGTCTGCTCGCGCTCGTCTTCACGCCATTGGGCGAGGACGCCTACGGCAACCGTGCCTGGCTGCGCATCGAACCGCTCGGCACCATTCAGCCATCCGAGTTCGCCAAGGCCGCACTCATCCTCTGGTCGGCCTCGGTGCTCGCGAACCGCACGAAGACCCTCAGCGACCCCCGGCGGCTGCTCTTTCCCTTCATCATCGGCTTCGGTGTGGTCGAAGGCATGGTGTTGCTTCAAAAGGACCTCGGCACCGCGATCGTGATCGCGCTGATCATGTTCGCGATGCTGTGGTTCGTGGGAGCTCCGCTGCGGGTGCTGTCGGCGCTCGGCTGCGTCGGCGCGTTGGTGATCGGCGCGATGGTGATCACCGATCCCGAACGCATGCACCGGCTGTTCAGCTTCATGAATCCCAGCGACGCGGTCAGCGATCAACCGATGAACGCGATCTACGCGCTGGCGTCCGGCGGCTGGTGGGGTGTCGGCCTGGGAGGCTCCCGGCAGAAATGGGGCGGGCTGTACAACGGCGCCCAGACCGACTACGTGTTGGCGGTGCTCGGTGAGGAGATGGGGCTGTTCGGAGTACTCTTCGTGCTTCTTCTCTTCTTCGTACTCGCGTTCACCGGGCTTCGGATCGCCGCCCGGTCGTCCAGCCGGCTGCTGTCGTACGCGGCTGCGGGTATGACTGCCTGGATCGTCATCCAAGCGCTGATCAACATCTTCGTCGTCATGCGGCTGCTGCCGGTGGTCGGCGTGCCGCTGCCGTTCCTGAGTCAGGGCGGCTCCGCCCTGCTCGCCAATCTGATCGCCGTCGGCATCTTGTTGGGCGCAGCCAGGCAAGAACCGGAGGCCGCCAGACTGCTGGCGGCCGGACGCAAATCCCGACAGCCTAGAATGACCAGCGTTGTCGGCACCCGTCGGTGAGTCGCGGGTGCGAACCGGACGATCGGAGGAGCAGATGGTGAGCGTCATCCTGGCAGGTGGTGGCACTGCAGGCCATACATCACCGCTGATCGCTACCGCGCAGGCCATCAAGACGATCGAACCGGGTGCGCAGATCACCTGCGTCGGCACGGCGCGTGGCCTGGAGACTCGGGTCGTGCCCGAAGCCGGGCTTGATCTGGAGCTGGTGCCGGCGGTGCCGTTGCCACGCAAAATCAGTGGCGATCTGTTCAAAGTGCCTGCGCGTCTGATGGGCGCGGTGCGCCAGGCCAAGAAGATCCTGCGCAGGCACGAGGCCGATGTCGTCTGCGGTTTCGGCGGCTACGCCTCGCTGCCGGCCTATCTGGCCGCCAGGTCGTTGAAGATCCCGGTGGTGATCCATGAACAGAACGCATTGCCGGGGCTAGCCAACAAGATCGCGAGCCGTTTCGCGGTGGCGGTGCTGACATCGTTCCCCGGTACCCGGCTGCGCAGTGCCCGGTTCGAGGGCTTACCGGTGCGTCAGTCGATCACCGACCTGGCCGAGGCCGGACGAGCACCCTCGGCGCGATCGGCGAAAGAATCGTTCGGGTTGGCCGCCGGCCTGCCGGTGCTGCTGGTCAGCGGCGGATCCCAGGGTGCCCGCAGCTTGAACAACGCGACCGTCGACGCGGCCGACAGGTTGCTGGCTGCGGGCATTCAGGTGCTGCACGTCTGGGGACCGAAGAACTTCCACGACGGCCTGACAGCACGGGTCGATGAGGCGACCGGCGCGCGCTACGTCCCGATCGGCTACGTCGACGCGATGGAGCGCGGCTACGCGGCCGCCGATCTGATGCTGGCCCGTTCGGGTGCCGGCACCGTTGTGGAGGTGGCGACCCTCGGCCTGCCGGCGATCATGGTGCCGCTTCCCATCGGCAACGGCGAGCAGGCCCGCAACGCCGAGCCGCTGGTGAACGCCGACGCCGCCATCTGCATCGACGACGCGGAGCTCACCGCCGACCGCCTGGTCATTGAGGTCGAGGCGCTGTTCGCCTCACCGGAGAAGCTCGCGGCGATGTCCGCCGCGGCCCAACAGCTGATGCGTCCCGGCGCGGCCGCACGGGTCGCCCGCGCGGTACTTGATGCTGCCCAAGCAGGAGGACGCTGATGTTGCGCGAAACCATCGAGGTGCTGCCCGCCGAGCAGGCCGGCGCAGTTCATTTCATTGCGATCGGCGGTGCCGGCATGAGCGGTGTCGCGGAGATGTACCACGAACTCGGCTTGCGGGTTTCCGGCTGCGATCGCTCCGATTCGCCGGTCCTGCGCCAGCTCGCCGGTGCCGGGATCAGCACCGCGATCGGACACAATCCCGCTCACCTGACCGGCGTCGACACGGTCGTGGTCTCCTCGGCCATCCGCGACAGCAATCCGGAGGTCGTTGCAGCGAAGGCATCCGGGCTTCGCATCTGGCATCGCAGTGCCGCGCTGGCCGCGTTGATGATCGGACGCCGGGGGGTCTCGGTTGCAGGCACCCATGGCAAGACCACGACGAGCGCGATGACGGCAACCATGCTGGCCCATGCCGGAGTCCATCCCAGCTATGTGATCGGTTCGCCGTTGGCTGCGTCCGGACGCAGCGCTCAGCTAGGTGCCGGCGATGTGCTGGTCATTGAGGCCGATGAGTCCGATGGCAGCTTCCTGCAATACCCGACCGAGATAGCGGTCATCACCAACATCGAGGCCGACCACCTCGACAATTGGGGCACGCCGCAGGCCTATCACGAAGGGTTCCGCGATTTCGCGCATCGTCCCTCGGTGCGCAGCGTCGTGATCAACGCCGACGATCCTGGTGCCCGCCAGTTGGCCGACGAACTGCGCGAGGCGGGCGTCGTGCGAGTTGTGAGCTACGGCGAGGCGCCCGATGCCGACTACCGGTTGACCGGGCTGCGGTTCGAGAACACCTCTTCTGGTGCTCGTTTGCAGGCCGAAGGCCATAGTTTCCAACTGGAACTCCAGGTACCCGGCCGGTTCAACCTCGCCAACGCGACGGCCGCCTTTGCGGTCGGACGCCTGCTCGGTGTGGACGCTGCGGATCTGCTGGCCGCCGCACGTCAGTTCACCGGCACCTTGCGCCGGTTCCAGTTGGTGGCCAGCCAGCCGCTGAGCAACGCGCCGGACGCGGCTCCCGTCCGAATCTACGATGACTACGCTCACCATCCGACCGAGCTGCGGGCTTCGCTGGGAGCGGCATTGCGCGCCCGCGGTGACGGACGCCTGGTGGCGTGCTTCCAGCCGCATCTGTACAGCCGCACCCGCGATTTCGCGGACGAATTCGGCCAAGCGCTCTGTCTGGCCGATGTCGTGATCGTCACCGATGTCTATGGCGCCCGCGAGGAGCCGATGCCGGGAATCAGTGGCGCATTGATCGCCGATGCCGCCGAGGCTCATGCCGAGCCTGGCACCGAGGTCCACTATGTGCCCGACAAGCGTGAGCTGCCGGATGTGCTGGCGGGGCTGGTGCGTGGCGGCGACCTGGTGATGACACTCGGTGCCGGCGACGTGACTTTGGTGGGTCCGCTGCTGGCCGCGCAGCTGAAGAAGCGAGCCGGCCGGGAATGATGGCCAAACCGACCGGCGGGCGTACCGATCTGGGAGGCAGGCTCGACCTGCGGCGCAAATCGCAGCAACGCGCCCGCCGCAAGCGGGGCATCGTCGCCATGGTGCTGCTGGTGGTCGTCGCGGTACTCGCCTGGGCCGGCTTCTTCTCGTCCGCATTCGAGACGCGGGAGGTGACCGTAAGCGGCACCCAGCTGACGACCGTCGACGAGATCATTCAGACCGCCAGGGTGCAGCTCGGAACACCGCTCACCCGTATTCCGGCCGACTCCATCAGACAGCGCCTGCTGGCACTGCCCGAGGTCGCCGATGTGCAGTTGCACCGCAACTGGCCGCATCAGCTGGGTATCGAGGTGATCGAGCGCACCATGGTCTATCAACGGATCAACGGCGACAGCTACCAGTGGGTCGATGCCAACGGCAAGATCTTCCACACCATCGGCGAACGCGTGGATGGCATCGTGGCCGACACCGCCGGCGACGAACAGCGCATGCTGGCGGACGTGGCGACCACGGTTGCGGCGCTACCGCCCGATGTCATTGCCCAGACCGGCCAGGTCAGCGCGTCCACCATCGACCACATCGTGATCGAGCTGACCGACGGCCGGCAGATCGTCTGGGGGAGTTCGGCCCAGTCGGCAGAGAAGGCGGCCCTGCTGCCGGTTCTGCTGGCTCAGCAAGGCACCGTCTTCGACGTCTCAGCGCCTGGCCATCCGGCGATCCGTTGAGATCAGGTGCGGATCGGACTTCAACCTTCGACCTGTACTTGAGGCTATTGACGGTTGGGCGTGTCTGGCGTGGACAGTGCCAAGACAGCTCTCATACGCTGAACACGCGCGTGACGTGGCCAATCAGCCTGGCCTGCGGCCGCGCCAAGCGGATAGCTTGGCGGTATTGCATCGATTGACAGGGCAGAATAGGTGCAGCTGCAGGATTGAGGACACTCGACCTATGGCGTGGACGAGCCGAACGAGCGAAGAAACGGATCGGTGCCTTGAGCACTGGCAGGGAATGGGGCGGACTGGTGGCCACTGCATCGCAGAATTACTTGGCAGTCATCAAGGTAGTTGGCGTCGGCGGCGGCGGTGTGAATGCGGTCAACCGCATGATCGAGTCGGGCCTCAAGGGCGTTGAGTTCATCGCGGTCAACACCGACGCGCAGGCCTTGCTGATGAGCGACGCCGATGTCAAGCTCGACATCGGCCGCGATCTGACACGAGGGTTGGGCGCGGGGGCGGATCCTGAGAAGGGACGCCAGGCGGCCGAAGACCACGCAGACCAGATCGAGGATGCCCTGAAGGGCGCCGA
>NZ_JAVTWX010000136.1:93868-101636 GCF_032229645.1 Brooklawnia sp. | reverse complement strand
CCCGTTCGCTGGGTGCCTTGACCATCGGTGTGGTGACCCGGCCGTTCTCCTTCGAAGGGCGTCGGCGCGCGAACCAGGCCGAAACGGGTATCGAGATGCTCGCCGATGAGGTCGACACCCTGATCGTGATTCCCAACGACAAGCTGCTCGAGATGACCGATGTCAGGGTGGCCATTCTCGATGCGTTCAAGCAGGCCGACCAGGTGCTGATGCAAGGGGTATCGGGCATCACCGATCTGATCACCACGCCCGGCCTGATCAACCTCGACTTCGCGGACGTCAAGTCCGTCATGAGCAACGCCGGATCGGCACTCATGGGCATCGGTTCGGCACGCGGCGACGACCGGGCCAGGCAGGCGGCCGAACAGGCGATTTCCAGCCCGCTGCTGGAGGCCAGCATCGACGGGGCACGCGGGGTGCTGCTCTCGATCGCGGGCGGCTCCGACCTGGGCCTCTTCGAGGTCAGTGAGGCCGCGAACCTGATCGAGCAGGCTGCTCACGACGAAGCGAACATCATCTTCGGTACCGTCATTGACGATGCGCTCGGCGACGAGGTCCGTGTCACGGTCATCGCGGCGGGCTTCGATTCCGGCCAGCCGACTCCCAAGCCGAGGCCGGTGGCCGCCGTGCAGCAACCCGAGCGGCGGCCCGCCGCCAAGGCCGAGCCGATGATCAACCGCCAGAACGAGCAGCGCCGGTTCGTCCCGAACTCGGCTCCGGCCAATGACGATCACAACGAGCCGACGCACATGAGCAAGCGTCCGGTCGCTCCGGTGGCGGTTCCGGTCGATGACGAGGATGACGGTCTGGACATTCCCGACTTCATGAAGTGAGTCGGGCGTGTTCGCCACATTCATCGAACCCGCCGCCAATCGGGGCGTCGGTGTTGCATTCACCGATCGTTTGGGTGGGGTCTCCACAGGACCGCTGGCCGAATTGAATCTCGGACGCAGCGACTTGGACGAACTGGACAGTCTGCGCGCGAACATGGCGCTGGTGCGCCAGGCCTCCGGGTTCGTGCGACTTGCTGCCGTGCATCAGGTGCACGGCACAGCGGTGCACCTGGCAGATGAGGATGGGCGGGACTGGTCGTGTGATGATTGGATCGGCGACGGCGTGGCCGGCGCGCAACGGTTGCCGGTGGCGGACGCCATCGTCACGACCACGCCTGGACTTGCTGTGATGATCCGCGTAGCCGATTGCGTGCCGGTCGTGCTGGCAGACCAGGCGGCCGGCATCGTCGGCTGTGCTCACGCCGGACGAGTCGGCTTGCTGGACGCAGTGCTGCCGGGCACGGTGCAGGCGATGTACGACGCCGGAGCCCAGCAGATCACCGCCTGGATCGGTCCGCACATCTGCAGCGACTGCTATGAGGTTCCCTCCGAGATGGCGGACGAGGCAGCCGACCGGCTTCCCGAGTGCCGAGCCATCACTCGTTGGGGGACGCCGGGCATCGATCTGGGTGCCGGAGCCGCCGCACAGCTGACGCGACTCGGGGTGCAGGTACATCGCGTGGATCCGTGCACCTTGACCACACCTAGTCTTTTCTCGCACCGCGGAGACGGCCCCGGCGCGGGCCGCCAGATCGGCTTGGCCTGGATTGGCGATTGCGCACCGAATGGCGGGCGTGTCGCAACCTGATCTTCCGCGTCTTGGCCAATTCGTTGGATAGGCTCGGATCGATTTCAGGATCACTCCTCGGTCGAGCGCGAAAGGGTTGACATGGCGCAGGGCATTCGTAAGGCGGCCGCCTGGCTCGGATTGGTCCGTGACGAAGAGGACGAGCGCTACGGCGACGATGTCGAGCAGTTCAGCGAACCGATCTACGGTTACGAGCAACCCGAGGAGGTGTCGACCGTGACCCCGATCAACCGTCGACCCAGCCAGCCGGATCACTATCGTGAGCCGTCCGCCACCGATTCTGGCGCTGCCGAGCCGATCAAGGCCGACCTCGGGCGCATCATCACGGTTCACCCACGGGCATTCAACGAGGCGCGCACGATCGGCGAGCATTTCCGCGACGGTGTGCCGGTGATCATGAACCTGACCGACATGGAGGACGCCGACGCGCGTCGGCTGATCGATTTCGGCGCCGGGCTGATCTTTGGGCTGCGTGGCACGATAGAGCGTGTGACCAGCAAGGTCTTCCTGCTGTCGCCCAACAACGTCAATGTGACCGCCGAAGATAAAGAACGCATCAAGGGCGGTTTCTTCAATCAGAGTTGAGGTTTCTCGCAGATGCAGACTGTCGGCTGGCTCTTGTACATGCTGCTCCAGATCTACATTTGGGTGCTGCTTGCCCGAATGATCATCAGCTGGATCCCGATGATCGCCCCGCGCTGGCGCCCTCGCGGTATCCTCGCCTCGCTTTTTGAAGTGGTATACACGCTGACCGATCCGCCGATCCGCGCCTTCCGCAAGCTCATCCCGCCGCTCAATCTCGGGGGCGTAAGTCTCGACATCGCCTTTATGGCAGTTTTGATCGTGATCTTCGTGCTACAGCGCGTGATCCTCGGTGTCTTCTTCTGAATGGTGCGTCGCTTGGGTATGCATTGTGCGTCTTGGTCAGGCGTCTTAGTGAGCCATGGAGTAATCTAAACAAGTCAAAAGTGCGCTTCGGTGCACTTCACGACGAAGAGATAAGGTCGGGCTACCCTGGCTCGTCCGGACAATTGAGCCTGCGATCTGGAGTAAGAGATGACTCTGTCCCTCGATGAGGTACGCAATATCCGCTTCCCGATGGCGCGTAAGCCAAGCGAGGACGGATACCGTGCCAGCGCGGTCGACAACTTCATGGACAAACTGGAAGTCAGTTACGCCCAGTTGGCCGAGGAACTCGAACGGCTTCGTGCTGCTAGTTCTGCCGGTTCGGGTGAAGCAGATGACGCATTGCGCGGCCAGTTGCAGAGTGCGCAGGCCGAGTCCAGCCGACTCGGTGCCCAACTGGACGCGCTGCGCAACGAGCATTCTTCGACGCAGACGTCGAGCGCCCAGTTGCAGCAGGACAACGAACGACTGAGCGGCGAAGTCAATCAGCTGCGTAGCCAGCTTGACGAGTTGCGTGCCAGCAGCGACCTGTCGAAGACCGGCGGTGAGCAGCTGCGCGCCGAGAACGAGGACCTGCATCGTCAGCTCGACGAGTTGCGTGGTCAGCTGAATCAGGCCCGGCAAGAGCTAGTGTCCGCTCAGCAGCAGGCAGAGGCCGCTAGGCAGGCGCAGGTCGCCGCCCCGCGCGTGGTGATGGATGGTGCCGCCGGCGATGTCCGTCAGATTCGCGTGACGTCCAGCGCCGAGGCCAGCTCGGCCGTCGTCCGTCTTGTCGAACTCGCCACCGATCAGGCCGAGACGCTGCTGTCCGACGCAGATGCCGAGTCGCGCCGCCGGATCGCTGAGGCGAGCAGTCAGGCCGAGCGCACCACTGCCGAGGCCCGTGCTCGCGCCGAGCAACTCGATCACGAGTCGCGTTCGGCAGCCGAGCAGCTGGATCGCGAGTCCAAGGCGCGCGCCGAGCAGCTCGATCACGAGTCCAAGGCTCGCGCCGAGCAACTCGATCACGAGTCGCGTTCGGCAGCCGAGCAGCTGGATCGCGAGTCCAAGGCTCGCGCCGAGCAGTTGGACACCGAGAGCCGCCAGCAGGCAGATCGTCTGCTCGGTGAGGCGCGCTCTCGTGCCGATCATCTGGACGCCGAGGTTCGCGAGCGTCGCGGCGACCTGTTCGCCAGCCTGGAGAGCGATCGCGATGTGCTGGTCGATCGAGTTAACCAGCTGCGCGACTACGAGGAAAACTACCGCCGCACCTTCACCGGCTTCCTGCAGTCGCAGATCGATCAGCTCGGGCAGGCCCCCATCAGTCCAAGCCAGCGTCCCGACACCGATGCGATGTACGGTCTGGGTCAGCCGCAGGTGTCGACGCCGCGACTCGATGCCCTGGTCAACGAGACTCGTAACGAACTGAACTGAGGACCCTGATTCAGCCGAACAGACCCGGTGTTCCCGGCATCCCAGAAGGTGCTCGAGCGCCGGGTCTCTTGGCGTCTCGCGGGTTTCACCGCACTGGGCGGCAACCTCATTTTTCCAGGCAGTTCGAGCGGGTTCGATTGCGCTCAGGCTTCGTCGTTGCGCTCTGGGCGGTGAGGTGTACACTGCCCGAAATACGTACTAGGGAGAATTGATGGCTACCACCAAACCTGCCGACGAGGCGGTACTCACGGCCCTGCCGGTTCTCGATGGGGAGGACCCCTGGACCGCCGAAGAGGTTGCCGAGGTTCGTGCGGAGCTGGTCGAGGAACGCGACCGTTTGCGTGCGGCCGTTGCCCACACGCAAGCCGAACTGGCTGAATTGATGACCGAGGGCAGCGACGGCGCTGGCCGTGACCCGGCCGACGTCGGTTCGTCCAATTTCGAGCGCGATCAAGAGCTGTCGTTGCACAACAATCAGCGAAAGATGCTCGACCAGACCGAGCAGGCAGTCAAGGCCCTGGCAGCGGGCACCTATGGGTATTGCGAGAACTGCGGCAAGCCGATTGGCAAGGCCCGGTTGGAGGCATTCCCGCGTGCCACGATGTGTGTGTCATGCAAGCAGCGCCAGGAGAGGCGATAACTGCTGCGGCTCCCCAGCCCGGTGAGGTGGATGGGGAGAGCGCGCCGCTCCGGGTGCTCAGTGGTGCCACAAGCACGACACCGGCACCCGGAAAGTTCCGTATTCTGATGGCGGTCATGGCGCTGGTGCTCTATGCGCTTGATCAGTTCACGAAGCACGTTGTGCTGCAGAAGTTGACGGTGGGTGACCCGATCGAGGTAGTTCCGGGTCTGCTTTGGTGGTCGCTGCATTTCAATCCCGGCGCGGCCTTCAGCATGGGCACTCAGTTCACTGTGGCAATCGCGGTTCTGGCGCTGTGCGTGCTGGTGGCGTTGATGGGGATCGTGGCACCCAGAGTGCGTGGCTGGTTGACCGCTGTCGCCGTCAGTTGGTTGATGGCCGGTGTGGCAGGGAACCTCACAGATCGGCTCTTTCGCGCGCCGGGGCCTTTCCGCGGCTATGTCGTCGATTTCATCGCGGTGCGCAGCTTCGCGGTCTTCAATGTGGCCGACATGTGCATTACGGGCGCGGCCATCCTGCTGATCATCTGGTCGGTCCGTTCGGAGCGCCGCTGATGGCGCTGCTGCTGGTGCCCGACGGATTGGACGGTGAGCGCGTCGATCTGGCCGCCTCCCGGATGACCGGGCTCACTCGATCCCGGATCGCCGACCTGATCGAGGACGGTGGGGTTCAGCTGGCTGGTGCGCCCGTGAGACGGGCATCTGTGAGGGTGCACGCCGGAGAACTGCTCGAAGTCGATACCAGCGAGCCTGTGCGTCTCCCGAAGGTGACGCCGGTGCTGGCGGACGGGCTGCGGATCGTTCATGAGGACGCCGACCTGGTTGTCGTCGACAAGCCGGCCGGCGTCGCGGCGCATCCATCGCTGGGATGGGATGGTCCCGATGTGGTCTCCCACCTGGCCGCTGCGGGCGTGCAGGTTTCTACCTCTGGCGCGGCCGAGCGGCAGGGCATCGTCCAGCGGCTCGACGTGGGCACCTCGGGCCTGATGGTGGTAGCCAAGAGTGAGTACGCCTATTCGGTGCTCAAGCAGGCTTTTCGAGACCGTACGGTCGACAAGGTCTATCTGGCGCTGGTCCAAGGTCATCCCGATCCGTTCAGCGGCACGATCGACGCGCCGATCGGACGTCACCCGGGTCACGACTGGAAGTTCGCGGTCATCTCAGGTGGGCGACATTCGGTCACGCACTACGAGGCGGTCGAGGTGCTGCGGGCGGCCAGTCTGCTCGAAGTGCACTTGGAGACCGGTCGGACCCATCAGATCAGGGTGCATCTGTCGGCTATCGGGCATCCCTGCGTAGGCGACCCGCTCTACGGCTCCGATCCGGTACTGGCCGAAAGGCTGGGGTTGACGCGCCAGTGGTTGCATGCCATCCGGCTCGGATTCGTGCATCCTGGCAACGGAGAATATGTCATTTTCAGCTCGGAGCCCAGCCCCGATCTGAGCTCAGCGCTGGAGCTGGTTCGCGCCGAGTCTTGACGTCAGGACGCCGGGCTTTGGCAACGCGATTGCTGGACTCTTATGGGATGACTGGACGTTCTCGGCTAGCCTAAGAGTGTGCGTAGAGCAAAGATCGTTTGCACGCTAGGGCCGGCTACGTCGACCCAAGAGCGTATGGAAGAGCTGATTCATGCGGGTCTCGATGTGGCCCGCTTCAATATGAGCCACGGCGACCATGCCGAGCACAAGAAGCGTTTGGACGAGACTCGGGCTGCGGCAAAGGCTGTCGGTAAGACGGTCGGCCTGCTGGCAGACCTGCAGGGTCCGAAGATTCGCCTCGGCAATTTCGTCGAAGGCAAAGTGAACCTGACCTACGGCCAGGAATTCACCATCACGATTGACGACATCGATGGGGATGCCCACCGGGCCTCCACTACTTTCAAGGGGCTTCCGGGCGATGTCAAGCCCGGTGACACCATTCTTATCGACGATGGCCGGGTGGGCCTGGAGGCCGTTTCGGTCACCGACACCGACGTCGTCACGAAGGTCACGGTTGCCGGCCCGGTCAGCAACCATAAGGGCATCAACCTTCCAGGCGTGGCCGTGAACGTGCCCGCGCTGAGCGAGAAGGACGAGTCCGACTTGCGCTGGGCGCTGCAGAACGATTTCGACATGATCGCGCTGTCGTTCGTCCGCCGGGCAGATGACATCACCCGCGTCCACGAGATCATGGACGAAGAAGGCATCCGGCTCCCTGTGATCGCGAAGATCGAGAAGCCGCAAGCGGTGGAGAACCTCAACGAGATCGTGGACGCCTTCGACGGCTTCATGGTGGCTCGTGGTGACCTCGGCGTGGAGCTTCCTCTGGAAGAAGTTCCTCTGGTGCAGAAGAGGATCATCCGCAAGGCCCGCAAGTGGGCCAAGCCGGTCATCGTTGCCACCCAGATGCTGGATTCGATGATCAGCGCCCCGCGGCCAACCCGCGCCGAGACCTCCGATGTTGCCAACGCGGTGCTCGACGGCGCCGATGCGGTCATGCTCTCGGGTGAAACCTCGGTGGGTGCCTACCCGGTCGAGACCGTGGAGACGATGGCCCGCATCGTTGAGAACACCGAGAAGCACGGTCTCAAGGAGATCAGCAAGATCAAGTGGGACCCGCACACCACCGGTGGCGTGATCGCGATGTCTGCTGCTCAAGCTGCGCAGCAGCTGGGCGCGAAGTACATGGTGGCCTTCACTCAGTCGGGCGATACGGCCCGTCGGATGTCCCGGTTGCGCGCGGAGATTCCGCTGGCAGTCTTCACGCCCGAGGAGAAGACCGCGCACTGGCTGACGCTGTGCTGGGGCGCTCAGGTGTTCACGACCCCGTCGTATCCCAGTAACGAGGACATGGTGGTTGCGGTCAACGAGATCATGCAGGATCTGGGCCTGGTCAAGGTCGGTGATCCGGTCGTGATTGTCTTCGGCTCGCCGATCGGTCTCATTGGTAAGACGAACACGCTGCGTGTGCACCGCATCAAAGAGCGCAACTGATCGAAGCAGGTAGCTGAATTCCTGTTGACGAGCTTCCGCAGTCGGGCCGTTCGGCGCCGTCTGCGGAAGCTCTGTTTTCTTTCATGACCCTGGGACGGAGCATTGACCCGTTCGTCCGAGTGCGGTCGCTGGCTGGTGGCAATCCATTCATCGGCTGCCGGAAACCGCAGCTGCTGCCGGATTGATCGGGCTTGCCG
>NZ_JAVTWX010000136.1:36294-93768 GCF_032229645.1 Brooklawnia sp. | reverse complement strand
ATTGATCGGGCTTGCCGTCAGCGGCTACCGGAAACCGCAGACGCTGCCGAATGATCGGTAGTCGGCGCGATTTCGGGTAGCCGCTGTTGCGGGCGCTGTGATGTCCTCTCGGTGCCCGGGAGGGGAGTCGAACCCCTACAGCCTTTCGGCCAGACGGGTTTGAGCCGTCCGCGTATACCATTCCGCCACCCGGGCTGATTTCAACCGGACCATTCTGGCACATCCTGGGCGAGGGCGCCATTCGGGTCCGCGAAAGGTCTCGTAGGGGCTGGTTGCAGCAAGTTCTGATCATGGACCTCTCGGAGATCCTCCCTAGTGCGATAGGCTCTGTAGCGCGCTGGGCGATGGCGCCGACCTCGGCTGCTCAGGCAAACACACGATGGATTGTCCGGCTCATCCCGGACCTGCGGATTTGAGGGATCACTGTGAGTGACAGCAAGAAGTCAGGTGCGGCGAAGGCTCCGCGCGTGCTGGTCGCCGAAGATGAGGCACTGATCCGTTTCGATCTTGTCGAACTGCTCAATGATGAGGGGTACGAGGTCGTCGGACAGGCCGGAGATGGCGAGACGGCGGTCCAACTGGCTCGTGAGCTTGAGCCAGATCTCGTCGTGATGGATGTCAAGATGCCCAAGATGAACGGCATTGCCGCGGCCGAGATCATCGCGTCCGAGCGGATTGCGCCGGTTGTCATGCTGACTGCCTTCAGCCAACGCGATCTGGTTGAGCAGGCCCGCGAGGCCGGGGCAATGGCTTATGTGGTCAAGCCCTTCGACGCGTCCGACGTGGTGCCGGCGATCGAGATCGCGATCGCCCGATTTGCGGAGATTCGGGCCCTGGACGATGAGATCGACGATCTCGAAGAGCGTCTCGCCTCCCGCAAGATCGTCGATCAGGCGAAGGGTTTGCTTCAGGAGAGCCTGGGGCTGACCGAGCCGGAGGCGTTCCGCTGGATTCAGAAGACTGCCATGGACCTGCGTAAGTCGATGCGTGAGGTTGCCGAAGGTGTCATCGATCACGCGAAGGCAAACCGCTCCTAAGAAGGTGCTTCGTCCGGACGCAGCATCGCGTTGATGGGCCAGCTTGGTCATGGTTGCCGCCGCTCGCCGAAAGAATAGGCTCGCTTGCCCGGCAACCATGACAAAGCTTCGAGTTCGCTTCGGCCAGGGATCGAGCGGTTCTTTGATCGGGGTGACGATCTCTGGTCCTCACCCGAGAATGCGGCAGCTCAGCCTGCCCGACGCGATCAGGCGCCTGTCATCGTCGGTGAGATCCACCCGGTAGATCGCGCTGCTCGCGCCCAGATGAAGTGCGGTCGCCACGCCGTGCACCCAACCCGACCGCACGCTGCGCAGATGGCTGACATTCAGCTCGGTGCCGACAGCCCGCCGAGCGGGTCCCGCGTGTTCGACCGCGCCGACCGATCCGAGTGTCTCCACGAGCGCTGCGGTGGCTCCGCCATGCCAGATGCCGTAGGGCTGGGTATTCCCGTCGACCGGGGCGCGTCCGCAGACTCGCTCAGCGCTGCGCTCGGTGATCACGATGCCGACCTTGGTGTCGAACGCGCTTTTCGAATTGGGGCCCAGGTCAGTCTCGGAATCGCTCATGGCCTCACTGTGACACATCGCGTCCCACGCCTGCGGGCGCTGCCCGGCGCTGGACGCTGAAACGTCGGTCGTGGCGGCTACAGTCGGACAGGTGAACTCTCCAGTGACCAGCGCTCAGCCCAAGGTGATGCTCATCGATGGCCATTCGATGGCCTATCGCGCCTACTACGCTCTGCCGGTGGAAAACTTTGTTACGGCGTCCGGGCAGCACACCAATGCGGTATTCGGGTTCACTTCGATGCTCATCAACATCCTTCGCGATGAGCGCCCGACTCACGTAGCGGTGGCCCTCGACGTTTCACGCACCACCTTCCGCACCGCTGAATACCCCGACTACAAGGCCACCCGTTCCAAGAGCCCGGACGAGTTCGCCGGCCAGGTGGCGCTGATCACCGAGGTGCTGGATGCGCTCAAGATCCCGCACCTATCGCTGGACGGCTATGAGGCCGACGACCTCATAGCGACCCTGAGTGCGCGGGCGGACGAACAGGGTTGGGAGAACATCGTCGTCACCGGGGATCGCGATTCCTTCCAGTTGGTCGACGCCAACACCACCGTGTTGTATCCGGTGCGCGGGGTCAGCGAACTCGCGCGGATGACCCCGGAGGCGATCGAGGCCAAGTACGGCGTCGCGCCCCAGCGCTATCCCGAGCTGGCGGCGCTGGTGGGAGAGACCAGCGACAACCTTCCCGGAGTGCCCGGAGTGGGGGTCAAGACGGCCGCGAAATGGCTGGCCAACTTCGACGGCTTGGAGAACCTGCTGGCGCGCGCCGAGCAGGTGCCAGGCAAGGCAGGCGCGTCCTTCAGGGAACACATCGACGATGTGCGTCGCAATCGTCGGCTGAACCGCCTGGTCAACGATCTGGAGCTCGTCCTTGGGTTACCTGATCTCGAACTGCACGGCTGGGACAGAGACGCCGTTCACCAGCTCTTCGACGCTCTGGAGTTCCGGGTGCTGCGAGATCGCCTGCTCGAGGCCTTTCCCGATGACCAGAACGCCGAGGAACAGTCCGGGTTCGCGCTGGCAGGTCAGCGGCTGGCCGCCGGGCAACTCGCGGCCTGGCTGGCCGAGCACGCACAAGGCGAGCTGACCGGGCTGGACGCTTCCGGGCACTGGGGCTCTGGCCGCGGCGAGCTCACCGCACTGGCGCTGGCGAGCGCGGACGGGGCAGCCTGCTGGTTCGATACCGCCGATCTGGAGGCTCCCGACGAGCAGGCGCTCGCGCACTGGCTCGCCGATCCTGCGTTCGGCAAGTCGATGCATGCGGCCAAGGGGCCGATGCTAGCCGCCTGGGAACAGGGTTGGCAGCTGAACGGGCTGGTCTGCGACACCGAGTTGGCTGCCTATCTGCTGCGTCCCGACCAGCGGAGCTACGACCTGGCCGATCTGTCGATCAGATATCTCAAACGCGAACTGCGGGTCGATCCTTCGGGCGAAGGCGCCACCGATCAACAGATGCTCGACTTCGGCGACGAGGTTGGCGACGACGAGTCCGAGGCCGCGATGCTGCGTGCACGAGCAGTCATCGATCTGACGGCGACAATGACCGCCGAACTCGACGGGCTCGGTCAGCTGCGCCTCCTTGATGATCTCGAGCTGCCGCTGCAGCGGATCCTGGCGCGTATGGAGCGCACCGGCATTGCGCTGGACTGCGATGTGCTCGACCAGCTGTACTCGCAATTCGATGCGCGTGTGCGCGCGGCCGAACAGGCCGCCTGGGACTCGGTGGATCAGCAGGTGAACCTGGGTTCCCCGAAGCAATTGCAGGCCGTCTTGTTCGACCAGCTCGACCTGCCGCGCACCAAGAAGATCAAGTCCGGTTTTACGACCGACGCCGAGGCGCTCGAGGGGTTGTATGCACGCACCGGACATCCGTTCCTCGAACACCTGCTTGCACACCGCGATGCCATCAGGCTGCGCCAGGCGACCGAGGGGCTGCGCAAGTCGGTGACCGACGACGGCCGTGTGCACACCACCTATTTGCAGACCATCGCTGCCACCGGACGCCTCAGCTCGGCCGACCCCAACCTGCAAAACATCCCGATCCGGACCGAGGAGGGCCGCCGGATTCGCTCCGCCTTCTGCGTCGGCGATGGATTTGAAGCCTTGATGAGCGCGGACTATTCGCAGATCGAGATGCGGGTGATGGCCGATGCTTCGGGTGACGAAGACCTCATCGAGGCCTTCCGCAGCGGCGTGGACTTCCACACCGTGACCGCTTCGAAGGTCTTCGGAGTGCCCGCCGGCTTGGTGACGCCCACCCAGCGGGCCAGCGTCAAGCAGATGAACTACGGGCTGGCCTATGGGTTGTCGGCCTACGGTCTGTCGACCCGGCTGGGAGTCTCGGTCCCGGAGGCGCGCGAGCTGATGGACGACTACTTCACGACCTTCGGGGGAGTGCGCGACTACCTCAACGACCTCGTCGCCCAGGCTCGCCGCACCGGATTCACCGAGACCTTGGCCGGTCGTCGGCGCTACCTGCCCGACCTGATCTCGTCCAATCGGCAGCGCAGAGAGATGGCCGAGCGGATGGCGCTCAACGCGCCCATCCAGGGATCGGCCGCCGACATCATCAAGATCGCCATGATCGGTTTGGACCAAGCGCTGATGACCAGCGGGCTGAAGTCGAGGGTGCTGTTGCAGATCCACGACGAACTGGTGCTGGAGATCGGTCCTGGCGAACGCGACGCGGTCACCGACCTGGTGCGCGAGAAGATGGCCGGAGCAGCAAGCCTGATGGTGCCGCTCGACGTGTCGATCGGCTACGGCGCGACCTGGCTGGACGCCGCACATTGAGACAATGGTCGGTCTAACCCCGGATCAGATCGCCGTAGTAGATCATCCGCCCCAGCGCTTCGCCGCTGGAGTCGTAGTCCGAGCAGACGATCAGCGCGAACTTCGGATCGCCGATCTGGTCGTAGAGGATGTCGGAGGTGTTGTCGTAGTCGGCCACCATCACGTGGGTGCTGCCGGAATAGCGATAGCACGCGGACGAACCGTCCGAACCGCTGATCATGACGACATCTCCGGGATTCAGCAGCCCGTTGTTGAGCTGATTGCCCAGCGCGCCGCCGTATCGGAAGGTATGGCTACTGAGCACGGCCTTGCCTACCGTGGAACCGATCAGGGGGCCCTGGTTGAACCAGGCGACCGTATACCCCGCGTTGTCGGGCGGTGTCGCGGGCGCGGCACCGGAGGCGTCCAGCCCCAGGCTGATCATTGGAAGCTCCATGCCGTGACCGATGAGCTTCACCCGGACAGGATCGGCGATCTGCACAGGCTCGGCCGGGCAACCCTCGGCCAGTGCATCCGTCGTTGTGCCGTCGGCATCCGTGGTCTGGTCGCCGTGGGTTCCGTTGCCGCCGGCCTCACCGGTCTGGGAGAGTCCCGGCAGCAGCGACTGGGACGTCCCGCCCTGCTCGATGAACCGGATCGCCACGATCGCGAAGACGGCGACGACGAAGAGCACAGCGATGATCGCTGGGATCCGGGTGTTGCGATGACGCATCTGGGGACGCTTTCCTGAGTCGAACTGGAGCTGCCTTCTTTGAAGCTATCAAACCTCCTGTCACAAGCCGAGTGACCATAGTCGTCATGGTCAGTCGAGCGGCCGAGACCGGTGACTGACCCAGATTGACCCCCCTTGTTGCGCGCGATTACTATTAAGGTGCATTGCGGTCTGTGCCGTCTCGGACCGAGTAGGTGGCGCGTGCAGCGAAGCTGCGTGGCCGTGGTGCATCCAATCGAACATATAACCCAGCAATCGGAGCCCTACTACATGACCTCCTCCACTGAGGCCTCGAACAAGGTCGCAATCGACGACATCGGCACGCCAGAAGCCTTCGAGGCCGCGGTCGATTCCACTATCAAATACTTCAACGACGGAGACATTGTCACTGGCACCGTCGTCAAAGTCGATCGCGACGAGGTCCTCCTCGACATCGGCTACAAGACTGAAGGCGTTATTCCTTCCAAGGAGCTGTCCATCAAGCACGACGTCGATCCTTTCGATGTCGTCAAGGTGGGTGACGAGGTCGAAGCCCTCGTCCAGCAGAAGGAGGACAAGGAAGGGCGCCTGATCCTGTCCAAGAAGCGCGCCCAGTACGAGCGCGCCTGGGGCACCATCGAGAAGATCAAGGAATCCGATGGTGTCGTCACCGGCTCCGTCATCGAGGTTGTCAAGGGCGGCCTGATCGTCGATATCGGCCTGCGTGGCTTCCTACCGGCTTCTCTGGTCGAGATGCGCCGTGTCCGCGACCTGCAGCCCTATGTGGGTCAGGAGCTTGAGGCCAAGATCATTGAGCTGGACAAGAACCGCAACAACGTTGTGCTGAGCCGTCGCGCATGGCTGGAGCAGACGCAGTCGGAGGTCCGTCAGTCGTTCCTGCATCAGCTGCAGAAGGGCCAGATCCGCAAGGGTGTTGTCTCGTCCATCGTCAACTTCGGTGCGTTCGTCGATCTTGGTGGTGTGGACGGTCTGGTACACGTTTCCGAGCTGAGCTGGAAGCACATCGATCACCCGAGCGAGGTCGTCGAGGTTGGCCAGCAGGTCACCGTCGAGGTCAAGGACGTCGAGCTCGACCGCGAGCGTGTCTCGCTGTCGCTGCGCGCCACCCAGGAAGATCCGTGGCAGACCTTCGCCCGCACCCACCAGATCGGTGAGATCGTGCCCGGCAAGGTCACCAAGCTTGTTCCGTTCGGCGCCTTCGTGCGCGTCGAGGACGGCATTGAGGGTCTGGTGCACGTCTCCGAACTGGCGGAGCGTCATGTGGAGATCCCGGAGCAGGTCGTCGCTGTGGGCGACGAGGTCATGGTCAAGATCATCGATATCGACCTGGAGCGCCGCCGCATCTCGCTGTCGCTCAAGCAGGCCAACCAGGGTGTCGACATCCAGGCCGAGGACTTCGATCCGTCGCTGTACGGCATGACCGCCAGCTACGACGACGCCGGCAACTACATCTACCCCGAGGGCTTCGATCCGGAGACCAACGAGTGGAAGCCGGGCTTCGAAGAGCAGCAGGCTGCTTGGGAGGCCCAGTACGCCGAGGCTCAGGCCCGTTGGCTGGCCTTGAAGAAGCAGGCTGCCGAGGCGGAGGAGTCGGCCGTGGCGGCAGCCCGCGCGGAGGCCACCGAGTACTCGTCCGAGACGAGTGCTCCGGCCGAAGGCTCGCTGGCCTCCGACGAGGCGCTGCAGGCGCTGCGCAATAAGCTGACCAGCGGCAACGAGTGATCGTGCACTGCTGATCATTGAGTGAATGGTGCGGCCCCGGACTGTGATGGTCCGGGGCCGTTTCTGTTGTTGTGCCGTTGACGTGGTGACGCGTTAGGCTCGGCTGCATGATCGCTGCTGGTGCCGACGACGGGATTGTCCTTGTTTGTGTCGGTGGTCTTTGCACTCCTGACGGTGTGATCCGGGTGACGGCCCGGTGAGCGTGCTCAGCGTCGCACTGACCGGCGGAATCGCGTCCGGAAAGACCGCTGTCGCGCGGATGCTGGCCGAGCGCGGTGCAATCATCGTCGACTCGGATCTGCTATCCAGACAAGTCGTGGAGCCGGGCACACCGGGGTTGGCGGCCATCGTCGATCGTTTCGGTCGGTCGGTGGTGGCGGCCGACGGTAGCCTTGACCGGCAGGTGCTCGGCGAGATCATTTTTGCCGACGGCCAGGCTCGCGCCGATCTCAACGACATCGTCCACCCCGAGGTGCGCCGCCGCCGTGCCGAGATGATCGCCTCGGCGCCGGACGGGTCGATCGTTGTTTCGGTCATCCCGCTGTTGGTCGAGAGCGGCCTGCAAGACGACTTCGATGGTGTCATCGTCGTCGACCTGCCCATCAGCACCCAGGTCGATCGTTTGAAAGCTCGCAACGGCTTGAACGATGACCAGGCGCGGGCCCGGGTGACGGCACAGGCGAGCGGCGATGAACGGCTTGCAGCGGCAGATTGGGTAATCGAGAACTCTGGATCGTACGACCAACTGCGAGCCCAGGTTGAGATGGTATGGGACGCTCTAACAACTAAGGTTATAGCCTTATAGTTACAAATATAAGGATGTGCCCTAAACTAGGGTCATGGTTTACGACGGAGTTCCGGTTGCCGTGGTCAATGTGGACCAGCAGGCCTCGCGCCGGAGTCCGGACCTGGTGCCGACCGCGTTGGCCGAGCTCAGCCGGGTGGATGGATTGTTGTTGGGGTTCGAGCGGACCGCGGGCGATGAGGTTCAGGGAGTCTGCGGCACGCCTTCGGCGGTGGTTGATCTGGTGCTACGGCTGACCCGGTTGGGCGGCTGGCGGATCGGTATCGGGATCGGGCCGGTCGAGATGCCGCTGCCGACGTCGACGCGGCAAGCCCGTGGTGCGGCGTACCTGGTGGCGCGGGAAGCCATCGAGACGAGGCGGACAGCGCAGTCGTTGCGGCTGATCAGCGCTTTGCAGGGCGAGGGCCACGGAGATGTCAGTGCTGCCACCTATGGTGGTTTGCAGGAGGCGGCCTGGTACTCCGAATCGGCGCTGATCGCGTTGCGGGCATTGGCCGGGCGCCGTACATCCGAGGGCTGGGAGGTGATCGAGTTGGCGACGAGAACAGGCACGCAACGCGAAGTTGCGCAGCAGTTGGGTATCACGCAGGCTGCCGTCTCGCAGCGGTTGACCGCGGCCGCTGTCGACGAAGTTGATCGCCTTCGGGAACTGGCAATCATCACTGTGGCAGCGGCGATGGAGTGGTCGCGATGAGTCCGGCCGTGCATCTGATCGCGCAGGTGGTCGTCGTGCTCGCCGCAGCAGCTGCGGCCGTCTGGCTCGGCGGGCGTGCGGTGACCTGGCTCTTCGGGAAGCTGACACCAGTCAACACGACAACGGATTTGGCCACACCTCAGATCGGGGACGATGTCTTGAGGGGAGGACAGTGGATCGGCCGGGTGGAGCGGCTCGCGGTCTTCGCCAGCGTCCTAGCAGGCTTTCCTGAAGGCATCGCGATAGCGCTGGCCATCAAGGGGATCGGGCGTTACCCTGAGCTGAAGACCGGTAGCAAGGCTGCTTCCGAGCGCTTCATCATCGGGACCTTCGTCAGTCTGATGGTCGCAGCCGGATTCGGTGGAGTGAGTCGCTGGGGGCTCCAGGTGATTTGAGTGCAGGTCGATCATTTGGCGAGCCGATGGGACGAGAGGTTCCCGCAGTTGGGCGGGCTGGGTGCCGAGCTGCTGGTGCGCTGGCAGGAGCCGCATCGCAGCTATCATGACCCTCGTCATCTGGCCGAGTGTCTGCATGCGCTGGATCAACTGAACGGTGGTCCCATCGAGGAGTTGGCACTGTGGTTCCACGACGCCGTGTATCAGGGGCGGCCTCGCAGCGACGAGCGTGCGTCTGCCCGGCTGGCTCGCCAACTGCTGGGAGATGAAGGCGAACGCGCTGGACTGGTTGACGAAGTAGCCAGATTGGTCCGGGTGACCGAACAGCATCGTCCTCCTCCGGGCGATCTGCGTGCGCAACGCGTTTCAGATGCAGACCTGGCGATCTTGGCTGCAGATGCCGATCGCTATCGCGCCTCGGTGGCCGACCTGCGCAGCGAGAACGCGGATCTGTCCGATGATCAATGGCGGCTGAGGAGGGTCAGGCAGTTGCGCGGCCTGCAGCGCCGAGGGCTGCTCTATCTCAGTCCCGGCGGACGTGCGTTGTGGCAGGAGAAGGCGGAGGCCAACATTGCGGCCGAACTACGGGGCCTGTTTCGGGACTGATCGCCACCAGCTGAGCGGCTCGGGCAGCGACGGCTCCGGAAATGTCAGTACCGCCGCCTAGCCTTGATGACATGCGCCCGGTAGAACAGATCACCCGTCGGCTGGCACCGTTCAAGGTGCACTCCGACTTCCAGCCTGCCGGTGATCAGCCGGCCGCAATAGACGAGCTTGAGCGCCGGCTGCAGGCCGGCGAGCAGGAAGTCATTCTGCTGGGTGCAACGGGCACCGGCAAGACCGCTACGATCGCCTGGCTGGCCGAGCGCTTGCAGCGTCCGATGCTGGTGATGCAGCCGAACAAGACATTGGCCGCGCAATATACCGCCGAACTTCGACAGTTCTTCCCGGAGAACGCGGTCGAGTACTTCGTCAGCTATTACGACTACTACCAACCTGAGGCCTACGTGCCGCAGACCGATACCTTCATCGAGAAGGATTCCAGTCTCAACGAGGAGGTCGAGAGGCTCCGCTATTCGGCCACTAATTCATTGCTGACCAGGCGCGATGTAATCGTCGTTGCGACCGTCTCGGCGATCTACGGCCTGGGCACGCCGCAGGAGTATGTCGACTCCATGCTCAGCCTGCATGTCGGCGACGAGATCGATCGCAACTCGCTGCTGCACAAGCTGGTCGAAATGCAGTATGTGCGCAACGATCTTGCGGGTACCCGAGGCACCTTCCGGGTGCGCGGCGACACGCTCGAGATCTTCCCGATGTATGAGTCGAATGCCGTGCGGGTGGAGTTGTTCGGCGACGAGATCGATGCGCTGTCGACGATGCATCCGGTCACCGGTGAACTGCTGAGCACCGACGATGAGATGTATGTCTTCCCGGCCTCGCATTATGTCGCCGGTCCGGAGCGGATGGAACGTGCCATCGGCAGTATTGAGCGAGAACTGGAGGTTCGTCTCAAAGAACTGGAATCGCAGAACAAGTTGCTGGAAGCGCAACGGCTGCAGATGCGCACGGGCTACGACATCGAGATGATGCGTCAGATCGGCACCTGCTCGGGCATCGAGAATTACTCGCGGCATATCGATGGACGCGAACCGGGGAGCGCCCCAAACTGCCTGCTCGACTACTTCCCGGAAGACTTCGTGCTGGTTGTCGATGAATCGCATGTCACCGTCCCGCAGATCGGGGGTATGTATGAGGGCGATATGAGTCGCAAGCGCACCCTGGTCGAGCATGGATTCCGGTTGCCCAGTGCGATGGACAACCGGCCGCTACGCTTCGAGGAGTTCACCGAGCGCATCGGTCAGACCGTCTACTCGTCCGCTACCCCCGGCCCCTATGAGATGGCCCGGAGCGAAGGTGTGGTCGAGCAGATCATTCGTCCGACCGGATTGGTGGACCCGGAGGTGATCGTCAAACCAACGAAGGGGCAGATCGACGATCTGCTGGGTGAGATCCGGCTTCGCGCCGAACGCAATGAGCGCGTGCTGGTCACCACATTGACCAAGAAGATGGCCGAAGACCTCACCGACTATCTGATGGAACGCGGCGTCCGCACCCGCTATCTACACTCGGAGGTCGACACGCTGCGTAGAGTCGAGTTGCTGCGCGAGCTGCGGCTGGGGGAGTACGACGTGCTCGTCGGCATCAACCTGCTGCGCGAAGGCCTCGACCTTCCGGAGGTCTCGCTGGTCGCAATTCTCGATGCAGACAAGGAGGGATTCCTGCGTTCCGCACGTTCGTTGATCCAGACCATCGGACGAGCCGCCCGCAATGTATCCGGTCAGGTGCACATGTACGCCGATCAGATGACGCCGTCGATGAGGAACGCGATCGACGAGACCAACCGCCGCCGGGCCAAGCAGGTTGCCTTCAACACCGAGCACGGCATTGACCCGCAGCCGCTGCGCAAGCGCATCGCCGATATCACCGACCTGATGGCCCGCGAGGATGCCGACACCGAATACTGGATGTCCAATGGGCCAGCCAGATCGAAGCGCGGCGGTGGCGCACCGGTAGTGGGCGATCAGCTGCGCGGGCTCGACACCGCGAACCTGCCAGCCGCCGAACTGGCCAACCTGATTCAGGAACTGACCGAGCAGATGCACCAGGCCGCTACGGAGCTTCAGTTCGAACTCGCCGCGCGGCTGCGCGACGAAGTTGCCGATCTCAAGAAGGAACTCCGTCAGATGGTGGAGGCCGGTCGTTGAGCCTCGCTGGCAGTGTCGGGGCCGACTATCACGATGGTGATCGCCGAGAGAATGCGAACTGTGGGCAACGAGTGGCAATGCCGGCATTCGGAGGTCTCCCGGGGACCTAGATGCTATAGTCATTTGGGCGACACCTAGGTGTTGTTGAGCATTTTATAAGTCCACATGGAGGTTGATACCCGCCCTGCAGGGAATCTCCGACGCCTCAGCCCCACCATCGAATGTCGTCGTTCGTATGATCTGGTCGATCAGTGGTGAGACCTCCAGATGTCCCTCTAATCGGAAGGTAACCCGATGCACGTAACACCGGTGGTATGGATTGTCACCTTGACTGTCCTGACCGCGGTACTGGCCTTCGATGTGCGGCACATGATGAAGAATCCGCATGAGCCGTCGATGAAGGAATGCGCGCTGGCCATCACGGGCTTTGTCTCGGCGGCGGTTCTCTTTGGTATCGGAATCGGCCTCTTCGCGCATCCGCTGCCCGAATCGGGCAAGACCAGTTGGCAATACGCGATCGAGTTCTTCTCGGGTTATCTGACTGAGTATTCGCTGTCGATCGACAATCTCTTCGTTTTCATCATCATTCTGGGCAGCATGGGGGTGCCCCGCAAGTATCAGCAGTTCGCGCTCATGTGTGGCATCATCTTGGCACTCGTATTCCGCGGCATCTTCATTCTCGCTGGTGCTGCGCTCATCGAGAGGTTCGCCTGGATCTTCTTCATCTTCGGCGCGTTCCTGCTGTACACCGGCATCAAGCTCGTGATCGACTACCGCAAACAGGGCGACGAGGAAGACACACACAACGAGGGCGACACCGCGCTGATGCGCTTCGTCAAGCGGGTTGTTCCGTCCACTCCGGAGTACCACGAGACGCACTTGTCGGTGAAAATCGACGGCAAGCGCCTGTTCACCCCGCTCTTCTTCGTGGTGGCCACGTTGGGCAGCGTCGATGTCATGTTCGCGCTGGACTCAATCCCGGCCATCTTCGGCCTGACCCAGGAGCCATATCTTGTCTTCACCGCGAACTTCTTCGCGCTGATGGGCCTGCGCCAGCTCTACTTCCTGCTCGGCAATCTGCTGGAGCGTCTGGTATACCTCTCGCTGGGCCTGGCATTCATTCTCTGCTTCATCGCCGTCAAGCTGGTGCTGCATGCCATGCACCATTACCACTGGGTCAGCTTCGAGGTTCCGACCTTGCTCTCGCTCCTGGTTATCGTCGTGACGATCGCCATCACCGCCGTGCTGTCGCTGATCAAGACCAAGAACGACGAAGACGACGCGCCGATCGAAGCCTGATTCCCAGTCGCGATCCGGTCGGACTGTTGCCGGTCGCCACCTTTCGGCGGCGCCGTCAGCAGCCCGCTTCTTCAGCTCGGCTCACCACCCGCGAGCACGCCAGTCGGCAAGATGCGGACGCTGCGTGCCGACCGTGGTCGAATCGCCGTGGCCGGGATGGATGAGCGTGTCGTCGTCGAAGCGGTCGAAGATCTCCGCAATCACACCGTCCAGCAACGAGGTGAATTGGGAGGCAGAAGCGGTCGCACCGATGCCGCCGGGGAAGAGCGAATCGCCGGTGAAGATATGCGAAGCAACCCCGGGATCGTCGGAGCGCAGCACCAACGCGATCGATCCGGGAGTGTGCCCGACCAGGCCGATCACATCGAGACCGATATCACCCGCCACGATCTGATCACCGCTCCATACAGCTGCCGAATGAACCGCGGTCTGATGCGCGATGGCGCCCTCATCAGGTGCCCCTGCCCACGCCTGAGCGCCGGTGTGGCGTACCACGTCGGCCAGGGCGCGCACATGGTCGTGATGCCGATGTGTGGTGATCACTGCTGCAAGCTTGCGGCCGCCGATCAACTCGATCAGCCGGGGAGCCTCGTCCGCGGCATCGATGAGGACCAGTGAGCTGCCTGTATCGAGCAGGTAGGCGTTGTTGTCCATGGTGCCTACGCTGACCTTCGTGCACCTGATGCCTGCGGCATCGAAGCCGACGGGGGTCGCTTCGGGGGAGACATGGAATAGCCCAGTCATCATTGCTCCTTGTGATCCGAACCGCTGTGCCGGTTCCGGCGATGACCTAGGTCTATCAGGCGAGTTTCGGCTGGGCGGGAAGATCGAGTGCTTCGGCGGCATTCAGGCGTCCGGTCAGCCAGCCCAGCAGCACTGCATCGGGACCGCTTATCACGGTCTCGGAGTTGCTGGCCCCCAGCGCAGCGGTGAAGCCGGAATCGGAAACCAGCCGGACGGCCATGCCATAGGGCGCTTGATAGGCCAGCACGGTCCACTCGAGCAGCCAGCGGGCAGTGGTCGGGTTGATCTGGGTGACATCGAAGCCGCAATCCAGGTCGACGTGGTGGATGATCACCTCGTAGAGACGGGCAAGCGGCAGTAGATCCGAGCGCAGGAAGCATCCGGGACTGAATTCGATTGTCAGCTGTCCGGGCACCGACTCCACGGCGTCGAAACGTCCGTTGAGGTTGCCAGCGCTGGTATCCAGGTCGATCTGTAGTTCGAGTCCGCTGCGCTCGGACCCCCGCTCGATGGCCAGATCGCGGTCCTCATCTGAGTCGTACATGAGACCACGGCGGCCGGTCAATACCGAGTCGACGGTACGGACGAAGGCCTCCGCATTGCGCGACAGGTGCGCGGCAACGTGTGCCCGCGTCCAACCCGGCAGCCGGGAGGGTTCCTGCCAGGCCCGTTCGCTCAACGCGATCGTGTCGCCGAGCAAGCGCTGAGTTGCCTCCAGTTTCACCTTGCGTACCACGGACCTCGGAGCAAAGGCGCTCAACGATTCCTGCTGTGCAAGGTCCCAAGCCACGCCATCACCCCGATTCGTCCCCTGGTTTTCGTGAGCAAGTCGATCATCTTTCAGCGTCGTTGTCCAGCTAGGCCGGATGCAAGGGCCTGGGGGATCTTGAGCTTGCGACGATTGCGGCGTGCGAAAAATGTCGGACCCGACGCATACGATGAACTGCGTGAAAGATCGACTCGTCATCTCGGGCGCCCGTGAGCACAACCTGCGCAATGTCTCGCTGAATCTACCGCGCGACGCGATGATCGTGTTCACCGGGCTGTCGGGCTCTGGCAAGTCATCACTGGCCTTCGACACGATCTTCGCCGAAGGTCAACGCCGCTATGTCGAGTCCTTGTCAGCCTATGCCAGGCAGTTCCTCGGCCAGATGGACAAGCCGCGGGTCGACTTCATCGAAGGCCTGTCGCCCGCGGTCGCCATCGATCAAAAATCGACGAGCCGCAATCCGCGGTCGACCGTCGGTACGGTCACCGAGATCTACGATTACCTGCGGCTGCTCTTCGCGCGCGTTGGGCATCCGCACTGTCTGGTCTGCGGCGCCCCGATCGACAAGCAGACACCCCAGCAGATCGTCGATCAGGTGCTCGCCCAGCCAGAGGACACCCGCTTCCAGGTGCTGGCCCCGATGGTGCGCGGTCGCAAGGGAGAATACGGAGAGCTCTTCCGCAACCTGAGTACCCAGGGCTATGCCCGAGTGCGGGTGGACGGCGAGATCCACCGGCTGACCGAGGTGCCGGCCCTCGACAAGCAGCGCAAGCACGATATCGATGTCGTGATCGACCGTGTCGCGGTCAAGCCATCGGCCAAGCAACGCATCACCGACTCGGTCGAGACCGCGCTCGGGCTCGCGGGCGGTCTGGTCATCCTTGACTTCGTCGATCTCGATGAGGACGACCCGGCTCGCCGGCGTAGCTACTCCGAGAACCTGGCCTGTCCCAATGGACACGACATTTCGCTCGACGAGATGGAACCGCGTCAGTTCTCCTTCAACAGCCCGTGGGGTGCCTGCCCCGAATGCACCGGTCTGGGCACCACCTTGGAAGTCGATCCCGACCTTGTGGTGCCGGATCAGCTGAAGAGCCTGGCGCAGGGCGCCATCGCGCCGTGGGCCAGCCCGATGGTCGCCGCGCATTATTCGCATGTCTTCGAATCGATGGCCGAGAAGTACGGATTTTCGGTCGACACACCTTGGGACGACCTCGAGGCTTCGGTACGTAAGTACATCCTGATGGGCGCCGAGGATCCGGTGCTGGTGCGCTATCGCAACCGCTTCGGGCGGGTCCGCAGCTACAGCCAGAAATATGAGGGTGTGCTGCCGCAGGTCCGCCGCCGCTACGACGAGGCCGAAACCGATGCGGCCCGCGATCGCTGGGGCGCCTACCTGCGTGAGATCCCCTGCGCGGCCTGCCGGGGCGCGCGACTCAAGCCATCCACGCTCGCGGTCACCGTCGCAGGCAAGAACATCGACCAGGTCTCCCGGCTGTCGATCGATCAGCTGGCCGATTTCCTCGCAGGTCTGACGCTCAGCGAACGCGAGCAGGCGATCGCCGGCCAGGTGCTGAAGGAGATCAGCCAGCGGCTGCGGTTCCTGCTCGATGTCGGCCTCGATTACCTCACTCTGTCGCGCGCCGCCGGGTCACTGTCCGGCGGAGAGGCGCAACGCATCCGGCTCGCTACTCAGATCGGGTCCGGGCTGACCGGCGTGCTCTACGTGCTCGACGAGCCGTCCATCGGGTTGCATCAGCGTGATAACCGGCGGCTCATCGAAACCCTGCTGAAGCTGCGCGATCTGGGCAACACGTTGATCGTTGTCGAACACGACGAGGACACCATTCGGGCGGCCGATCATGTGGTAGACATCGGTCCGGGCGCCGGCGAGCACGGCGGCAAGGTCGTGGTCAGCGGCTCCCTTAACGACCTGCTCGACAGCCGCGAATCCTTGACCGGTGCATATCTGGCTGGCCGGCGCGCCATCTCTTTGCCCCCGGTCCGTCGGCTGGGCAACGGCCAGGACCTCGTCGTGCACGGTGCGGTGGAGAACAATCTGAAGAACGTCACCGTTGGTTTTCCGTTGGGCCGTTTCATCGCGGTCACCGGTGTCTCCGGTTCCGGCAAGTCGTCCCTGGTGAATGCGATCCTCTATCGCTCATTGGCCAAGCAGCTCTACGGCGCGAAGGACGTGCCGGGCCGACACAAGGGCATCACTGGCGTCGCCTCGATCAACAAGGTGGTGCATGTCGACCAGTCGCCGATCGGACGGTCGCCGCGTTCCAATCCGGCCACCTACACCGGGGTTTTCGACAAGATCCGCACACTGTTCAGTCAGACTCCCGAATCCAAGGCGCGCGGATATCAGCCCGGCCGGTTCAGCTTCAACGTCAAGGGTGGACGCTGCGACAACTGCATGGGCGATGGCACCATCCGTATCGAGATGAACTTCCTGCCGGATGTCTACGTGCCCTGCGAGGTCTGTCACGGTGCCCGATACAACCGGGAGACCCTCGAGGTCCGATACAAGGGTAAGACGATCGCCGAGGTGCTCGACATGCCGATCGAGGAGGCCGCAGAGTTCTTCGCTCCGATCTCGGCCATCTCGCGGCATCTGAAGACGCTGGTCGAGGTGGGCCTCGGCTACGTACGGCTCGGGCAGCCGCGACCACGCTGTCGGGTGGCGAGGCGCAGCGGGTGAAGCTGGCCTCCGAACTTCAGCGACGCTCCACCGGCAGCACCGTCTACGTGCTCGACGAGCCGACCACAGGCCTCCACTTCGAGGACATTCGCAAGCTGCTCGATGTGCTCAATCGACTCGTCGATGGCGGCAACACCGTGGTGGTCATCGAACACAATCTTGATGTCATCAAGACCGCCGACTGGGTGATCGACATGGGCCCCGAAGGGGGTTTCCGTGGTGGTGAGGTGGTGGCCACCGGCACCCCGGAGGAGGTCGTCAAGATTCCCGAGTCGCATACCGGCCGTTTCCTCGCCGAAATCCTGCGCGGGCGCGAGGTGCCCGTGGCGCAGCCCGAGCCGGAGCCGCTGCTGGCGGCCGAACCGCCGGCCAAGGCGAAGCGGACCCGCAGGCCCAAGGACGCAGCAGGCACCGCCGGCGGCCGGTCGCCGGCGAAGCCTGCGGGTACGAGGGCAAACGCTGCCAGCGCGGGCAAGGCCACCAAGGCCAAGCAGCCCACGACCAACCGCACGCCGGCCGCCTGAGATGGCCGATCCAGCGAGTTATCGTCCGGCACCTGGATCGATTCCCACCGAACCAGGGGTCTATCGTTTCAGCGACCCGAATGGGCAGGTCATCTACGTCGGCAAGGCGATCAACCTGCGCAACCGGTTGAACTCCTACTTCGCTGACCCAGCGAGTCTGCACTTTCGCACCCAGACCATGGTGCGCACCGCCACCAAGGTCGAGTGGACGGTCGTGCAGAACGAGGTCGAGGCACTGCAACTCGAATACACCTGGATCAAGCAATACGACCCCCGCTTCAACATCAAGTACCGCGATGACAAGACCTACCCGTGGCTGTGCGTCACGTGGAGCGACGAATTCCCGAGGGTTTTCGTCGGCCGCGGGCCCAAACGCAAGGGCTACCGTTACTTCGGTCCGTTCGGGCAGGCGTGGGCAGTGCGCGAATCGGTCGACCTGCTGCTGCGCGTCTTCCCGATGCGCTCGTGCACCAACGGAGTCTTCCGCAACGCCCGGGCGTCCGGGCGGCCCTGCCTGCTCGGGCACATCGGCAAATGCGCGGCGCCCTGCGTGGGACGCGTGAGCGCCGAAGAGCACCGAGAGATCGCCGACGACTTCTGCGCGTTCTGGTCGGGCCAAAGCCGCGGGCTCGATCGCAAACTCACCAAGCAGATGGACGACGCGGCGGGTTCGATGGAGTATGAACGGGCCGCCGTGCTGCGCGATGCCCGTGAGGCTCTGCGCCAGGCAACCGAGAAGAGCGCCATCGTGCTTCCGGATGGCACCGATGCAGATGTCTTCGCGGTCGCCGCGGACCCGCTCGAAGTCGCGGTGCAGATCTTTCACATCCGCTCCGGCCGGGTGCGTGGTGAGCGCTGCTGGGTCGCCGACCGGGCCGACGAGACAGACCTTCCCGAGCTCATCGAGGGCTTCTGCTTCGGCTTCTACGCCGATAACCAGGGTTTGGAGACCCGCTCGGGAGGCACCATCCCGTCCGAGATCATCGTCCCGGTGGCGCCGTCTTCTGGCGGGGTGCTGGCCGATCTGCTGGGCGAGCAACGCGGTGCGAAGGTGAGCGTTCATGTGCCTCAGCGCGGAGCGAAGAAGACGCTGCTTGAGACGGTCACCCGCAACGCCGAGCAGGCACTGGCTCTGCACAAGACCAAGCGTGCGTCCGACCTCGCAACTCGCAGCGAGGCGATGGCTGAAGTCCAGGCCGCGCTCGGTATGACGGCGCCGCCGTTGCGCATCGAGGGCTTCGACATCAGCCATCTGCAAGGCACCGAAGTCGTCGGGTCGATGGTCGTCTTCGAAGACGGCATGGCCCGCAAGTCGCAGTACCGCCGGTTCGTCATCAAGAGCTTCGACGGCTCCAACGACATCGCCGCAATGGACGAGGTGCTGCGCCGCCGGTTCAATCGGCTGCTCGCAGACCGCGCCGAGATGGCCGAGGCCACCGTGGGCGGCGACGAGGGTCCCAGCCTGATCGATCCCACCACGGGCGCGCCGCGCAGATTCGCCTATGCGCCCGGGTTGGTGGTGGTCGATGGCGGCCTACCTCAGGTGAACGCCGCGCAGCAGGTACTCGACGATCTTGGTCTGAACGACGAGATCATGCTGATCGGTCTGGCCAAGCGGCTGGAGGAGGTCTGGATCCCCGGGGAGGATTTCCCGCTGATCCTGCCGCGTGCCTCCGAAGGCCTATACCTGCTGCAGCGGGTGCGTGACGAATCGCACCGGTTCGCGATCACCCACCACCGCGATCGACGGTCGAAGGCGATGGTCGAATCGGTTCTGGACGCGGTTCCCGGGCTGGGGGAGGTCCGGCGCAAGACGTTGCTCACTCATTTCAGCAGTCTGAAAAAACTGCGCGCGGCAAGCCTGGACGACCTGCTGGCGCTGCCCGGGTTCGGCGCCTCGACCGCTCAGGCAGTACGCGAAGCGCTGGCCCACGACGACGCCGGCGAGGCCATCAACACCGCGACCGGCGAGGTCACCGAGCTCGGCTGATCGCTCGCGTCCGCTCCGGGGGGTGCTCAGACAAGCAATAATGGGACTCGTGAGCGAGCCGCAGACATCCAACCATCCGGAATCCGTGTCCCCGCGCGTCGTCATCATTACCGGGATGTCAGGGGCGGGCCGGCGCACCGCCTCCCACGCAATGGAAGACCTGGGCTGGTTCGTGGTCGATAACCTGCCGCCGGGTCTGCTCTCCCAACTGGTCGAAACGGCGCGCCGCGGCGGCCAGAACCGGGTCGCGGTGGGCCTGGATGTCCGCTCCCGCGAGATGTTCGATCAACTTCCGCGCAGCCTGGCTCAGCTTGAGGTTCAGGGCATTCGTTGCGAGATCTGCTATCTCGAAGCCAGCGACGAGGCGATCGTGCGCCGTCAGGAGTCCTCACGCAGGCCACTGCCGCTGCAGGGCGGCGGCAGCATCATCCAGGCCGTAGCGAAGGAACGGCGGATGCTGCGCAACCTGCGTGCCGATGCCGACGTGGTGATCGATACCTCGACTCTCAATGTGCATCAGCTTGCTCACCGCGTCGGGCACATCTATGGCACCGGCGACGATCAGGCCACCCGATTCCAGATCATGAGCTTCGGCTTCAAGAACGGGTTGCCCGTCGACGCGGACATGGTCTTTGATGTGCGCTTCCTGCCCAATCCGCATTGGGTGCCGCATCTTCGTCCGCAGACCGGGCTCGCGCGTGAAGTCAGCGACTACGTGCTGTCGCAGCCGGGCGCAGCCGAGTTCCTCGATCAGCTGGTGAGCCTGATCGATATCATCGGTCCCGGCTACTTCCGCGAAGGTAAACGTCAGGCGACCATTGCTATCGGCTGCACCGGTGGCAAGCACCGCAGCACCGCCATGAGCGAGGCTTTCGCGGCGCGGTTGCGAGCCAAGGGGGTGCAGGTCAGCGTCCTTCACCGTGATTTGGGGCGGGAATGACGTCGCCCAAGGTGATCGCCCTGGGTGGCGGACACGGGCTGTCGACGTCGCTACAGGCCTTGCGGCAGATCACCGATCAGCTGGTGGCCGTGGTGACGGTCGCCGACAACGGCGGATCCTCAGGCCGGTTACGTCGTGAATTGGGTGGGCTGCCACCTGGCGATCTGCGGATGGCCCTGGCCGCGTTGTGCGGAGATGATCCGCTCGGACGGCAATGGGCCAAGGTGCTGCAGTCGCGCTTTCACAGCGCGGGTCCCTTGAACGGCCATGCGATCGGCAATCTGCTGATCGAAGGCATCTGGCAGCAGCTGGACGCAGTACAGGGCCTCGACATGGTCGCCGGACTGCTCAACGTGTGCGGGCGGGTGCTGCCGATGTCGTTGGAACCTCTGACCATCGAAGCCGATGTGATCGGCGCCGATCCGCAGCATCCCGACGAGCCGTCGGTGGTCACCGGCCAGCACGAGGTGGCAGTCACTCGCGGCGATGTCGTGGCGGTTCGCCTGGTGCCTATGAACCCGACGGCCTGCCCGGAGGCGATCACCTCGATGCGGGAGGCCGATTTCATCGTGCTGGGACCTGGATCGTGGTTCACGTCGGTGCTGCCGCATCTGCTGGTGCCCGAGTTGGCCGACGCACTGGTCGACTCGCCGGCTCGTCGGGTGCTCACCCTGAACATCGAACGGGACGACGAGACGAAGGGAATCGATCCCGCCCAGCACCTGGAGGTTCTGGCCGAGCATGCTCCGCGGCTGCGGTTCGACACTGTGCTGGTCGATGTCAGCTTCGGCGCAGATGACCGAAATTTGAGGACCTTCGCTAGGGTTCTCGGTGCCGAGCTGGTGGTGGCCGATCTGCGTTGCCGGGATGGCTCGGCCAGGCATGACCCGCAGCGGCTGGCACGCGCCTTTCGTCAGGTGATGAATAGCTGACATGTCTGCTCGCGGTCGGGTTCGTCCGGCTCACCAATTTTGATCAGGCGATTGTGGAAGGATGCCAGAGTGGCGTTGACGCAGCAGGTGAAATCGGAGTTGGCGACCGTGCGTGCGCAGAAGCCGGAAACCCGCGCCGCCGAACTGGCCACCATGCTGCGATTCTCGGGCGGCCTGCATGTGGTGAGCGGGCACATCGTCATCGAGGCCGAACTTGACAGCGGCGCCGCCGCGCGTCGCCTGCGACAGACCATCACAGACCTCTTCGGTTACGACTGCGAGGTGTTGGTCCTCAACAGTTCCGGCATCCACCGCAGTACCCGCTACGTGCTCCGGTTGACCCGCCACGGCGAAGCACTGGCACGCCAGACCGGCCTGATCGATGCCCGTGGACACCCCGCTCGCGGATTGCCCGCTCAGCTGGTGGGTGCTGGGATCAACGAGCAGGTCGCGATCTGGCGCGGTGCCTTCTTGGCGCGCGGTTCGCTGACCGAGCCCGGGCGTTCGATGGCTCTTGAGATCACCTGTCCCAGCTCTGAGGCAGCGCTGGCACTGGTCGGTTCGGCCAGGAGGCTCGACATCGTGGCCAAGGCACGCGAGGTGCGTCAGGTCGATCGGGTTGTCGTCCGCGACGGGGACGCTATCGCCGCGCTGCTCACCCGGATGGGAGCCCACGCCTCGGTGCTGGCCTGGGAGGAGAGCCGGGTTCGTCGCGAGGTCCGAGCCTCGGCCACCCGACTGGCGAACTTTGACGACGCCAACCTGCGTCGCTCGGCACGGGCTGCGGTGGCGGCGGGCGTGCGCGTGGAGCGGGCACTGGAAATCCTCGGAGACGACGTGCCCGATCATCTGCGCCAGGCCGGTCTGCTGCGCCTGTCACACAAGCAGGCGAGCCTCGAAGAACTCGGCCAGCTGCACGATCCGCCACTGACCAAGGACGCCATCGCCGGGCGCATCCGGCGGTTGCTCGCGATGGCCGACAAGACGGCCGTCGAACAGGACATCCCATCGACCCATGCGGCGCTGACCCCCGAGATGCTCGAGGACGAGTGATCCTCGCATTATCGTTGAAGCAGCTTGCCTCCAGCGGTTACGCCAGGGGCTGACGTTGGGTACGATAGTGGCGACCATTCAGTCTGAAATAGTGCCCCGGCACAGTATCTCTAAAGGAGATCACATCTATGACCGTCAAGGTTGGCATCAATGGCTTTGGCCGAATCGGCCGCAATTTCTTCCGTGCGCTTCTCGAGCAGGAGGCGGATCTGGATGTCGTGGCCGTCAATGACCTGACCGACAACAAGACCCTCGCCCACCTGCTGAAGTACGACTCGCTGCTCGGACGCTTCCCCGGCAAGGTCTCGTACGACGACGAAGGCATCGTTGTCGACGGCAAGCACATCAAGGTCCTCGCCGAGCGCGACCCCGCGAACCTGCCCTGGGGTGACTTGGGTGTCGAGATCGTCGTCGAGTCCACCGGTTTCTTCACCGATGGCACCAAGGCCAAGGCCCACATCGATGGCGGCGCCAAGAAGGTCGTCATCTCCGCTCCCGCCAAGAATGTTGACGCCACCTTCGTCATCGGCGTCAATGACGGCGACTATGACAGCGCCAAGCACAACATCATCTCGAACGCGTCCTGCACCACCAACTGCCTGGCCCCGATGGCCAAGGTGCTCAACGACGAGTTCGGCATCGAGCGCGGCATCATGACCACCATCCACTCCTACACCGGTGACCAGCGCCTGCTCGACGCCCCGCATAGCGATCTGCGTCGCGCCCGCGCAGCTGCCCTCAACATGATCCCCACCAAGACCGGTGCCGCCCAGGCTGTTGCTCTGGTGATCCCGGAACTCAAGGGCAAGTTCGACGGTCTGGCCGTGCGCGTGCCGACTCCCACCGGCTCGCTGACCGACCTCACCTTCGAGGCTTCCAAGGAGGTCACCGTTGAGGCCGTCAACGCGGCCATCAAGAAGGCGGCCGAGGGTCCGATGAAGGGCATCCTGGTCTACACCGAGGATCCGATCGTTTCGACCGATATCCAAGGCGACCCGGCTTCCAGCGTGTTCGACTCCTCCGAGACGAAGGTCATCGGCAAGCTGGTCAAGGTGCTGTCTTGGTACGACAACGAGTGGGGCTACTCCAACCGCTTGGTTGACCTCACCGAACTGGTTGCCGACAAGCTCTGATCGGGCTCTGCAAGCTCTAGGTCGTGAATTCGCGGGGGGTGTGTCGGCAGTCTGCTGGCACACCCCCTGTTTCTCTCACCAGTCGTAACCCACCCGCTATTACCCACAAAGAAGAGGACCCACTGTGCGATCAGTGAATGAACTGCTGGACGATGTCCGCGGCAAGCGTGTTGTGATCCGCTGTGATTTCAACGTGCCGCTCGATGGTGACGTCATCACCGATGATGGCCGCATCAAGGCCGCACTGCCGACCCTTACCAAGCTTCGCGATGCCGGCGCCCGGATCACCGTGCTCGCTCACCTCGGACGCCCGAAGGGGCAGGTCAACCCCAAGTACTCGCTGGCCCCGGTGGCTGCGCGGCTTGGCGAACTCATCGGTGCCGATGTCAAGTTGGCCGCAGATGTGGTCGGACCCTCGGCTCAGGAACTGTCGGCCTCGCTGGCCGACGGCCAGATCTGCCTAGCCGAGAACGTCCGTTACGAGCCGGGCGAAGAGTCCAAGGACGAGACCGAGCGCGCTGCGCTGGCCGCCCAATACGCGAAGCTCGGCGATGTCTATGTCTCCGACGGCTTCGGTGTCGTGCACCGAAAGCAGGCCTCGGTCTACGACATCGCCAAGCTGTTGCCGGCCTACGCCGGCGAGCTGGTGGCCAAGGAGGTCGAGGTGTTGAGCAAGCTCACCACCAACCCCGAACGTCCCTTCACGGTCGTGCTGGGTGGCGCCAAGGTCGCCGACAAGCTCGCCGTCATCGACAACCTGCTGAAGGTCGCCGATGCGCTGGTGATCGGCGGCGGCATGGCCTACACCTTCCTGGCAGCCCAGGGCTACGGGGTCGGCAACTCGATCCTGGATGCCGAGAAGGTCGACGTGTGCACCGAGTACCTGAAGCAGGCCGAGGCCACCGGCAAGAAAATCGTGCTGCCGGTCGACGTGCGAGTATCCGACGGCATGGACTTCGCCGCCCGCAAGGTGATCGGCGACGTCGAGATCGTCGCGGCCGATCAGATCCCGGCCGGTAAGGAAGGCCTGGACATCGGTCCGGAATCCGAGAAGCTGTTCGTCGATACCGTGCGTTCGTCTCACACCGTCTTCTGGAATGGTCCGGCAGGTGTCGCGGAGATCCCGGCTTTCGCCGAGGGCACCGCGGCGATTGCGAAGGCGTTGACCGAGGTGGACGGCCTGACCGTGATCGGTGGTGGCGACTCCGCCGCCGTCGTCCGCGATCTGGGCTACGCCGATGATCAGTTCGGCTGGATCTCCACCGGTGGCGGCGCCTCGCTGGAGTATCTCGAAGGCAAGGAACTGCCGGGTCTGGCCGTTCTCGAAGCATCTGCGAAGGGGGAGTGACCGTCATGACACGCACGCCGATCATGGCCGGCAACTGGAAGATGAATCTCAACCATATCGATGCGGTTGGGCTTGTTCAGAAGCTGGCGTGGACCCTTGCCGATGAGCGCTACGACGCCGCCAAGTGCGAGGCCGTGGTGATCCCACCCTTCACCGATATCCGCAGCGTGCAGACGCTGATCGAGGGCGACAAGCTGCCCCTCAAGCACGGTGCCCAAGACCTGTCGCCCAACGACGACGGTGCCTTCACCGGCGACATCTCGGCCGACATGCTGGTGAAGCTCGACTGCAGCTATGTGGTCGTGGGGCACAGCGAGCGTCGCGAATACCACGGGGAGACCGACGAGGTCGTCAATGCCAAGGCGGCCAAGGCGTTGTCCAAGGGCCTCATCCCGATCATCTGCGTGGGAGAGGGTCTGGATATCCGCAAGCAGGGCAATCAGGTCGCTCACACCGTGGCTCAGGTGAAGGGTGCGCTGGCCGGGTTCTCCGCCGCCGAGGTGGCATCGCTGGTGATCGCTTACGAGCCCATCTGGGCGATCGGCACCGGCGAGGTGGCCACCCCTGCCGACGCGCAGGAGGTCTGTGGAGCGATCCGCGAGGCCGTCGCCGAACTCTACGATCAGCCGACCGCTGACGCCGTTCGTATTCAGTACGGTGGCTCGGTGAAGTCGTCCAATGTCGTTGACATCATGTCTCAGCCCGATGTGGACGGCGCTCTGGTGGGCGGCGCGAGCCTGAAGGCCGAGGAGTTCGCGAAGATCGTGCTCTTCTACCAGCAGGCCTGATCGCTCGGATCGACCGAACAGCGGCGGTGGCCTCGTCCCGGCGAACAACCGGGGCGCGGCCACCGCCGTATTATGTCCGGTTCGGTGCCGGACCACCGGGTACGGTCCGGATTCGGGGTCACGGTTGTGGTGAGATACAATCTCCCCCGTGACTCTTGTACCGCTGATGACCTGGCCGGTGACGACTCTGTCGATCGTGCTGATCGTATTGAGTGTGATCCTGACCGGCTTCATCCTGCTGCACAAGGGGCGCGGTGGCGGAATGTCCGATCTTTTCGGCGGTGGCATGACCACCGGCATGAGCGGCACTTCGGTGGCCGAACGCAATCTCGACCGGCTGACGATCGTCGTCGGTGGTCTGTGGGTCGTGTGCATCGTCGGATTGCTGATTCTGTACAGCATGGGCGCCGGTGCCTGATCCGGACGATTCTGCTCGATTTACTCATTGGTTAGGGGAACAAAACTGTGAGTGGTGGCAACGCCATTAAGGGCAGCCGTATTGGTGCCGGTCCGATGGGTGAGGCAGAACGGGGCGATTCAGCACCGCGTACTCGAGTGAGTTTCTTCTGCGCAAACGGCCATGAAACGCGTCCTGCCTTCGCTATGGGCGCCGAGATCCCCGCGGAGTGGGAGTGCATTCGTTGCGGCCTGCCGGCCAGCACCGATCAGCAGAATCCGCCGCCCCCGCCGAAGAACCTGCCCTACAAGACGCATCTGGCCTATGTGAAAGAGCGCCGTAGCGACGAGGAAGCGGTGGCGATTCTGGCCGAGGCGCTGGACGGTCTACGCAGCCGCCGCGCGCGCGGCGAAGTCATCTACTGATTCACAGCACGCAGCGGTAGTACGGCAGCTTCGCGGCAGCACCCCTGTCGACGAACCAGTAGGTTGCCGATGCGCCGTGCACAAGCCCGGCGGGCAGCAGCGGATCGTGCTGCACCGCGCGGGCCACGGCATCGGCCTTCTCGGTTCCCGCTGCCAGCAGCCAGATCTCATTCGCCTTGTTGAGACTCTTGAGCGTGAGCGTAATCCGATCACCCGGTGCGGTGGGGGCATCGGTCACGCCGACGACGCTCAAGGTGGTATCGGACTGTAGTTGCAGGCTGGGGTGGTTCGGATAGATCGAAGCGACATGGCCGTCGGTGCCCAATCCCAGCAGACAGATGTCAAAGGTGACATCCCCGAGCTCTTTCGAGTAGGCGTAGGCCGCCTCGTCGGAGTCCGTCGTCCCGGTGCTGCTCGGCATCGGATGCACCTGCGATGGGACGAACGGCATCGTTCTGGCGAGCACCGTGAGCGCCGTGGTGGCGTTGCGCAGCTGATCGGTGGTGGGTACATAGCGTTCGCTGGTCCACCACAGCTCCAGCCTGCTCGGATCGAGCACAGTGGCCTGCGTCAGCGTTGCCAGCGACTCGTAGAGGGCCAGTGCTGTGAGTCCGCCGGTCAGCGCCAGATGGACCCGTTCCTTCTCTTGTTGCAACTCGGTGAGTCGCCTGGCCAGCCGCCCGGCCATGCTGACGGTCAGCTCGTCCAGGCTGCGGTAGCGGTACACGCGCTGCAGGCTCACGGTTCAACTCTGCTCTTCGGCGGCAAGGAATGCCATCACTTCATCGAAGGCTTCGTCCCCGCTTAGCCGGGTGAGCTCCTCGGAGAGCAGCTGAGAGGCGACACGGCGGGCGAGGGCCACCTGCCGGTCGGGCTGGCCGGGCAGCGACAGGGAGGCCTCGATGGGGGAGAAGCGTTGCAGCCCCACATCGCCGATAGCGGTGGTCAACTTGACCATGTGTAGACCGGGATAGCTGCTCACCGGATCAGTACGGGTCACCGGAACCCCCAGGCGCATCTTCAGCCAGGCCGCGAGCAGCTCACTGGGAGCCGACTGCGGTGGGCCCACAACCTCGGCCGAGATCACCTGCGAGCGCACCTGGTTGAGGGCTGCGACCAGTAGGGCGCGCCAGCGGGTCAGCCTGGTCCAGGCGAGGTCCGTGGTGCCGGGCCGGTGGTTGCGGGCCAGCGTTCGCACGGTGGCGACCGGATCGTCGGTGGTCATCGAGTCGACGATCAGCCGACGCCCAAGAGAAGAAATGTCGCAGTAGCCGGGATCGTCGGGCGCCAGATCGCGTGACCAGATCACGACCGGCAGCTCGGAAAGCAGCAACGGGAGCAATACCGAATCGGCGTGCTCGTTGACCTCACCGGAGAACTCCAGTTTGATGACCTCGGCTGCGGAACGCTCGGTCATGAATTCCGCGTTGAGCCCGGCATCATTGTTCATGCCGCGCACCGCGACCAGGATCCGCGACGGATGCATCTCACCGGCCGCCTGCGCCCCGTCCATCGCCTGCTCGTAGCCATCGGCCGAGGTATTGATGACCAGGGTCAGCACCTGTCCCGACTTACCCGGAGAGCGACCCTCCTTCCGTAGCCGGAAGAGAGTTTCGTTGATCTCGTGGGCGTCGGTGTTGTCAAGTCTGATACTCATCTGCACTCCTAGGGACGCCGCCAGGCGAATCCATCGCGGGCCAGCATCTCCTGGGCGCGACGCGGGCCCCAGGTGCCGGACGGATACTGTTCGGGCTGCCCTGCTAGTGCCCATGCCGCCAATACCGGATCGAGAATTCGCCAGGAGAGCTCGACCTCTCGCTGGCGGGGGAACAGTGGCGGGTCTCCGAGCAGCACGTCAAGGATCAGCCGCTCGTAGGCCTCTGGGCTCGATTCGGTGAACGACCCGGTGTAGGAGAAGTCCATGCTGACCTGCCGAATCTCCATCTGGGTACCGGGCACCTTGGCGCCGAAATTCATCTCGATGCCCTCGTTGGGCTGGATTCGCAGCACCAGCGAGTTCACGCCGAGCGCCTCGATATCGGGCTGGCTGAACGGCATGTGCGGGGTGCGTTTGAAGTTCAAGGCGATCTCGGTGATCCGGCGCGGCGCCCGCTTGACGGTGCGCAGGTAGAACGGGACACCGGCCCAACGCCTGGAATCGATGTCGACCCGCAGCGCCGCATAGGTCTCGGTGTGCGACTCGGGACTGATGCCGTCCTCCTCAAGGAAGCCGCAGACCTGACGTCCACCCTGCCAGCCCGCGGCGTACTGGCCATTGGCGCTGTGTATTTCAATGCGTTCGGGAACCGTCGCGGCCTCCAGCACCTTCTCCTTTTCGCGACGCAGGTCGTTCGGGTCGAAGGTATTGGGTTCTTCCATCGCGGTCAGGGCCATCAGCTGGATGAGGTGGTTCTGAATCACGTCGCGTGCCGCCCCCACGCCGTCGTAGTATCCCGCGCGGCCGCCGATGCCGACGTCCTCGGCCATGGTGATCTGAACGTGGGAGACGAAGTTCCGATTCCAGACCGGCTCGTACATCATGTTGGCGAAACGGAAGGCCAGCAGGTTCTGGACGGTCTCCTTGCCTAGATAGTGGTCGATGCGGAATACCGACTCGGCGGGGAAAGCGGCCGAAACCACCCGGCTCAGCTCAATTGAGCTCCCGAGGTCGTGTCCGAACGGCTTCTCGATGATGGCCCGCTTCCAGCCGTGGGTCTGATCGGTCATGCCGTGCGCGTTGAGTTGCTCGATGACCTGCTCGAAGTTCTTCGGCGGGATCGACAGATAGAACGCGTGATTGCCGTCCGTGCCGTGATCGCGGTCAAAACGATCCAGCGTCTTCTTCAGCCGCTCGAAGGCGTCCGCGTCATCGAAGGTGCCCTGGACGAAGTCGATACCGGCGACCAGCTGTCGCCAGACTTCGGCGCGGAACGGAGTGCGGGAATACTGGCGGACGCTGGCCGCCAACTGTTCGACGAACTGCTCTTTGGTCCAGTCGCGGCGTGCGAAACCGATCAGCCCGAAGCCCGGTGGCAGTGCGCCATGGTTGGCCAGATCATAGATTGCCGGGATGAGCTTCTTGCGCGCCAGATCGCCGGTCACTCCGAAGAGCACCAGCACGCTAGGGCCCGCCAGCCGCGGCAGTCGTCTGTCCGCAGGATCCACCAGCGGATTCGTCCACGTTGCGTCCACAGAACCTCCAGGGCTAACCCGTTTCCAACCGATCCCATGAAACCATGAATGGCACCTGGTGCGCTGCCAGTCCAGCGACCATGCCGCGGGCCGGGTCGAGAACGCAGGCAGTTCGCTGACGGTGAAAACACCGCTTAAGGTTTGGTTAGGTAACCCTAAGGGATCTCAAGTTGGCTTGGTTTTCGGGTGACATTTAGACAACATGGAACGCGTGGAAATCGCAATCCGTGCCGAGATGACCAGCCAGCCTGGCAGCCAGGCTGCGGCCACTGATGCCTCCACCCGCCAGCGGGTGCTTGACTTGCTGCTCGAGCGTGGCACGATGACGGCCGCTGAGTTCGCAGATGCGCTGTCGCTGACCGCCGCTGGAGTACGCCGCCATCTGATCGCGTTGGTTGACGGTGGTCAGATCACGACCATTGAACAGACCGGGCCTCGCGGTCGCGGTCGCCCCGCAAGTGTCTATCAGCTGACGGCTGACGGGCGAAAGGGTTTCGGCCAGGCCTACGACGATCTGGCGCTGAGCGCGCTGGCCGAGCTTGTCGCCATCGCAGGGCCCGATGCCATCGACCGCTTCGCCGAACGGCGGCTCGCAGATCTTGAGGACGACTATCGCCGTCGCCGTGGTGCGGAGCCCGAAAAAGACCCGATGGAGATACTGGCCGAAGCGCTCAGCGCCGCCGGCTATTTCGCCGAAACCGCGGCCGACGGCGAGCTTTGCCAACACCACTGTCCGGTGGTCGATGTGGCGACCGAGTACCCGCAGCTCTGCGACGCCGAGACGAGCGTCTTCGCCCGGTTGCTCGGCTCCGATGTCTCCCGATCGTCCACGATCGCCCATGGCGCTCAGGCCTGCCGACTCCACATGGGCGCCCCGACGCCCCTTCCCAATCCCGTTTCTGCAGCAGCGGATCGAAAGGTGAACGCATGACGACAGATACTCAGCCGCGCGAACGCGTGGCAACCAAGGCAGAAGTAGCCGAGCAAGAAGTTGAGCAGTTCAACTCATTGGCCAACTACAAGTATGGCTGGCACGACTCCGATGCCGCGGGCGCTATCGCTCAGCGTGGTCTGAACGAAGGAGTCGTGCGTGGCATCTCGACCATCAAGAACGAGCCGGAATGGATGCTCAAGCGCCGGCTGAAGGCGCTGAGCCTCTTCGAGAAGAAGCCGATGCCCACCTGGGGCGCCGATCTGTCGACCATCGATTTCGATTCGATCAAGTACTACGTGCGTCCGACCGATCGTCAGGCCCAAAGCTGGGAGGACCTGCCCGACGACATCAAGACGACTTACGATCGTCTCGGCATTCCCGAGGCCGAGAAGGCACGCCTGGTAGCGGGTGTCGCCGCTCAGTATGAGTCGGAGGTCGTCTACCACAAGATCAATGAGGAGCTCGCCAAGCAGGGCGTCATCTTCCTCGACACCGACACCGGCCTGAGGGAACACCCGGAACTCTTCCAGGAGTACTTCGGCTCGGTGATCCCGGCCGGCGACAACAAGTTCGCCGCGCTGAACACCGCGGTCTGGTCGGGAGGCTCGTTCATCTACGTGCCGAAGGGCGTGAACGTGGCGATCCCGCTGCAGGCCTACTTCCGGATGAACACCGAGAACCTCGGGCAGTTCGAGCGGACGCTGATCATCGCCGACGAAGGCTCGTACGTGCACTACGTCGAGGGCTGCACGGCACCGATCTACAAGACGGATTCTCTGCACTCAGCGATCGTCGAGATCATCGTGAAGAAGAACGCCCGGGTGCGCTACACGACCATCCAGAACTGGTCGAACAACGTGTACAACCTGGTCACTCAGCGCGCCACGGTCGACGAGGGCGGTCAGATGGAGTGGATCGACGGCAACATCGGATCCAAGACCAATATGAAGTACCCGGCTTGCTACCTGATGGGCCCGAACGCCAAGGGTGAGGCTCTGTCGATCGCGTTCGCGGGCAACGGGCAACATCAAGACACCGGCGCGAAGATGGTGCACTGCGCACCGAGCACCTCCAGCACGATCATCTCGAAGTCGATCAGCCGCGACGGTGGGCGTTCGTCCTACCGTGGCCTGGTCGAAGTGCAGCCCGGCGCGCGGCACTCGGCGTCCACGGTGAAATGTGATGCGCTGCTGGTCGACAGCATCTCGCGCACCGACACCTACCCGTATGTGGATGTGCGGGAGGAAGACGTCTCGATGGCCCATGAGGCGACGGTTTCCAAGATCAGCCAGGATCAGCTCTTCTACCTGATGCAGCGTGGACTGAGCGAGGATGAGTCCGCAGCCATGGTGGTGCGTGGCTTCGTCGAGCCGATCGCCCGCGAACTGCCGATGGAGTATGCACTCGAGCTCAATCGGCTGATCGAGCTTCAGATGGAAGGATCTGTGGGCTGAGTTCAACGCCACGATCCCCCCACCTTCTGACAGGAGAAGACACACCCGTGACAACGACAATCAGCGCGCCAACGCCAGCGCGGCCCACCATCAAATCTCACCTGCATCCCACTCCGTCCTGGAATACGGCAGATCACGCGCTGCCCACCGGACGCGAAGAGACCTGGCGGTTCACTCCCGTCAAGCGTTTCATTCCGCTGATGCGGGCGAGCGCGGCTGAGCACGCACGATGGCAGCTGACACTTCCCGAGCAGGTTAGTGCGAAGACGGTGACCCTCGACGAGGCCAAGGCGTTCTCGTTCGATCCTCCGATTGATCTGGTCACCGCCATGGCGGCGGCCGGCTCGGGCGACGATGTGACCCTCGTCTCGGTGCCGCCGGAAGCGGAGATCGACGAGCCCGTTGTGATCGATCTCGAAGCCCACGGCGCCGACGTCGCCGGCCACCTGCTGGTCGATGTCGGGCACCATGCCAAGGCGACCATCTTGCTGCGCCACACCGGGCAGGCACGGTTCGCAGGCAAGATCGAGATACACACCGGCGAGGGCTCGCATGTCGACTTCGTCAGCGTGCAGGACTGGAGCGAGGGATCGGTGCACGGAGGCCAGATCTCGACGCTGATCGGACGAGATGCCCAGGTACGCACCATTCAGGCGAGCATCGGCAAGGGCGATGTGCGGCTGAACGAGCGCGCCGAATTCTCCGGGATCGGCGGGAACCTGGTGCAGCTGGGCCTCTACTTCTCGCAGGCCGGGCAGCATGTCGAGCACCGGCTGTTCGTCGATCACAACGCGCCCCATACTGAGAGTCATGTCGACTACCGCGGCGCTCTGCAGGGCAAGGGCGCGCATTCGGTGTGGATCGGCGATGTGCTGATCAGGGCGAATGCGCTCGACATCGAGACCTACGAGACCAACAAGAACCTGATGCTCACCGAAGGCTGCCAGGCCGACTCCGTGCCGAACCTCGAGATCGAGACCGGTGAGATCCGTGGCGCCGGCCATGCGAGTTCGACGGGCCGGTTCGACGAGGAACAACTCTTCTACCTGCGCAGCCGCGGCATTCCCGAAGCGGACGCCCGCCGCTTGGTGGTGGAGGGTTTCTTCCTGGACATCATCCGACGCATCGGCATCCCGGACGTCGAGGAGCGGCTGGCCGCTGCGCTGAGCGTCCAGCTGTCGGCGATCGAGGGCATGTCGTCCACGTCGGTGCTGGCCAAGGCCGAGGCTGAGTGATGACCTTCGTCGCCGTCGCGCAAGTCGACGAACTCGGCGATCTCCCGCTCGGCGTCGAGGTCCCCGAGGCCGACCTCGAGCTCGCGCTGGTGCGCATCGGCGACGAGGTGTTCGCCATCCAAGACGAATGCAGCCACGGACGCGTCCGCTTGTCAGAGGGCGATGTGGACGCGGACGACTGCAGCATCGAGTGCTACCTTCACGGGTCGATGTTCAGTCTTCGTACCGGGGCTGCCCTGAATCTGCCGGCGACCGTGCCGGTGCCCGTTTATCCATGTTCAATCGAGGGCGATCAGATCGTCGTCGATATCGACAATCCGATCCAACCTCACGCGGAGGACTAAGAACCAATGGCAGAGCTAGTCATCAAGGACCTGTACGCAGAAGTCGAAACAGAGTCCGGTCCCAAGGAGATTCTCAAGGGAGTCAATCTGACGATCGGTTCCGGCGAGATCCACGCGATCATGGGCCCGAACGGATCCGGCAAGTCGACCCTGGCTTACTCGCTGGCCGGCCATCCGAAGTACACCATCACCTCCGGCTCGGCCACCCTCGACGGCGTCGAGCTGACCGAGCTGAGCGTGGACAAGCGTGCCAAGGCCGGGCTCTTCCTGGCCATGCAGTACCCGATCGAGGTGCCCGGAGTGTCGACCACGAACTTCCTGCGCACCGCCAAGGCGGCGCTCGACGGAATCGCCCCGAAGGTACGCACCTGGCCGAAGGAAGTCAGCGCGGCACTGCAGCGGATGGATATGGACCCGACTTTCGCCGCGCGTTCGATCAACGAGGGGTTCTCCGGCGGCGAGAAGAAGCGCGGCGAGATCGTCCAGCTCGACCTGCTCGACCCGAAGGTCGCGATCCTCGATGAGATCGACTCCGGTCTTGACATCGACGCGGTGCGAACCGTCGCCGAGGGCATCAACCGCTTCGCGGCGCACGGCGACCGTGGGGTGATGCTGATCACCCACTACCAGCGGATCCTGCGCTACGTCGAGCCGACCCACGTGCACGTCTTCGTGGACGGCCGGATCGTTGCCGAAGGTGGCAAGGAACTCGCCACCGAGCTCGAGGTGAGCGGCTACGACAAGTATCTGAAGGCCGTGCAGGCCTGATGTGGGATTCCGCTGCTATCCGGGCCGATTTCCCGATCCTGGATCGGGAGATCAACGGTCACCGGTTGGTCTATCTCGACTCGGCGAATACGTCCCAGAAGCCCCGCGAGGTCGTCGAGGCAATGGAGGCGCATTACCTGCGTCATAACGCCAACGTGGCTCGTGCTATGCACACCCTGGGCGCCGAGGCGACCTCGGCCTTCGAGAAGGCCCGGGCGACGGTGGCGGATTTCATTCACGCAGGATCGGCCGACGAGATAGTCTTCACCAAGAACGCCTCCGAAGCCCTCAACCTGGCTGCCTACACGCTGGGAAGCCGGCTGAAGCCAGGCGATGAGGTCGTCATCTCGGTGATGGAACACCATTCGAACCTGGTGCCCTGGCAGCTGGTCTGCCAAGCCAGCGGCGCCACGCTGCGTTGGTTCGACATCACCGAGGACGGCCGGCTCGATCTCGAGGGCGCCAAACGCGATGGGTTGATCAACGAGCGGACGAAGATCGTTTCGGTCGCTTGGGTCAGCAACATGCTGGGCACCATCAACCCGATCCGTCAGATCGCCGACTGGGCCAAGTCGGTGGGCGCGATCATGGTGGCAGACGGTTCGCAGGGCGTGCCGCAACTTGCCACCGATGTGAACCGGCTCGGTGTCGATCTGCTCGCCTTCACCGGTCACAAGCTGTGCGGCCCGACCGGGATCGGCGTGCTGTGGGGACGCTATTCGCTGCTCGAAGAACTGCCGCCGTTCATGGGCGGCGGCGAGATGATCGAGGTCGTGCGGATGGAGGGCTCGACCTATGCGCCGCCTCCGCACCGTTTCGAGGCGGGCACGCCACCGATCGCCCAAGCCGTCGGGCTGGGCGCGGCGATCGGCTACCTGGACCGCATCGGGATGGACGCGATCGCTGCCCACGAGAACGAGATCACCGCGCGGATGCTGGCCGGGCTCGGCTCGCTGACCGGAGTGCGCATTCTCGGGCCGACCGAAGCGGTGGACCGCGGCGGGGCCGTCTCGTTCACGGTGGACGGGGTGCATCCGCACGATCTGATGCAGCTGCTCGACAGTCGCGGCGTGGCCGTGCGCGGTGGGCACCATTGTGCGGCGCCGCTGCACCAACGGCTGTGCGTGCAGAGTTCGTCGCGGGCGTCCGGGTATCTGTACACCACGCCGGAAGAAGTGGATGCGCTGGTAGCTGCCGTGGCCTGGAGCTATGACTTCTTCCACTCGCGCACCGGGAGAAGGTCATGACCGTAGAGCAGCTGTACCAAGACATCATCCTCGACCACTACCGTGAGAAGCATCATGCCGGGCTGCGCACGCCCTTCGGCGCCGAGGTTCACCATGTGAACCCCAGTTGCGGCGATGAGCTCACCTTGCGGGTCGCGGTCGATGGCGACGCCATCGGCGATGTCTCCTACGATGCCGAGGGCTGCTCGATCTCGCAGGCTTCGACCTCGGTGATGTGCGATCTGGTGATCGGACGCGATATTGCCGATTCGATGGCGCTCTTCGAGGAGTTCCGGCACATGATGGAAGGGCAGGGACAGGTCGTGCCCGACGAGGACCGGCTGGAGGACGGCATCGCATTCGCCGGTGTCGCTCAGTTCCCGGCCCGCGTGAAGTGCGCGATGCTCGGCTGGTCGGCGCTACGCGACGCGCTCATCCGCGCTGGTGTCGAGCTTCCGGCGACGCCCGATGACAAGGAGTGACATATGACCAACCCGTCTGATCTGGTGAGGGACGAGCTGCCCGGTACCGACACGGTGCCTGCCACCTGGGCGACCGCCACCGACGAGCAGCGGAAACTCGTCATCTTGGAGGCGCTGAAAGAGGTCGTCGACCCCGAGTTGATGGTCAACGTCGTCGATCTCGGGCTCATCTACGACGTGCTCATCGACGACGACCTGAATGTCACCCTCAACATGACCCTGACCAGCCCGGCTTGCCCGCTGACCGATCAGATCGAGTGGGAGACGCAGGCAGTGCTCGGCCAGCTCGCCCGCAGCGTGACCGTCAACTGGGTATGGATGCCGCCGTGGTCGCTGGAGATGATCACCGACGATGGACGCGAACAGCTGCAGGCGCTCGGCTTCATGATCTGAGCCCTCAGGACCCTCAGTAGGCCGACAGCGGGAACCGCTCCCGGATCAGATAGCGCGCTCGTCCGCCCTCACCCTGCCCGAGCAGCGATTCGACCAGGACGAGTTCGGTGACCGCCCATGGCTGGAGCGCAATGCCGGCCAGAGCCTCGATCTGCGGGCGCGCATCGGTCGAGCGCGCGAAGCGGGCGACGGACAGATGACCGATGAACCTCTCATCGGCGACCTGGATACCTGCCCTCCGCGCGGCGTTGCGGCAGCCTCTCGCCACCGACTCGAGATCGCCGGGCGGATCGTCGGCGCCGAGCCATAGGGTCTTGGCCAGCCCGGGGGCAGGGAAGGCACCCGCGCCCGCGATGCCCAGCCCGAAGCGGGCTGTCAGTGACGCGAGTTCGGTGAGCAGGTCGGCGAGCCGCCCGTATTGCACGGTCTCGACACGGCCCATGAATGCGCAGGTGAAATGCCAGCCGGACGGAATCGTCCAGCGGATCTGCGGCCAGCGGGTCTTGGCCGGCTCGAGCAGATCGGTCAGCTGAGCAATGACCGTGGCCGGCGGAGTGACGGCGACAAAGAGACGTCGAGCCGGATCAGCGGATGCAGTGGTGTGAGATGCCATTGCGACCTGAGTATAGACATCGCGATCACCGATGTGCAGGCGCAGTCCTGGCAGCACGCCAACCGTCGCCGGGTTGGTTGCCGCTGCTTTTGTCCAGATCGTCGGTCCGAGACACAATAGAGGACGACTATGTTGCAGGCTACTGATCTTGAGGTCCGTGCAGGTGCACGGCTGTTGCTCGAACCCACGACTTTCCGGGTGAACCCCGGCGACAAGATCGGTCTGGTGGGTCGTAACGGCGCGGGTAAGACCACCATGATGCGCATCCTGGCAGGCGAAGGGCTTCCGTCCGGCGGTCAGGTGGTGCGCCGCGGTGAGATCGGCTACCTTCCGCAGGATCCCCGCGAGACTGACGTGGCGATGATCGCTCGCGACCGGATTCTGTCGGCACGCAACCTGGACACGATCTTGGAGCGGCTGCGCAAATCCGAGAAGCTGATGGCCAGCACCGAAGGCGATGAGCAGCAGCAGGCGATGAGTTCCTACGCTCGCGTCGAGGGCGAACTGATGGCGGCGGGCGGCTATGGCACCGAGGCCGAGGCGGCCCGGATCGCCGCCAATCTCGGTCTCCCCGATCGGGCGCTGGCCCAGCCGCTGCACGAACTGTCCGGTGGTCAGCGCCGCCGGATCGAACTGGCGCGCATCCTGTTCAGCGCGGCCGATACCCTGCTGCTCGACGAGCCGACGAACCACTTGGACGCGGACTCCATCGTCTGGCTACGCGATTTCGTCAAGGGCTATGACGGCGGAGTGATGATGATCAGTCACGATGTCGGCCTGCTCGATCAGACCGTCACCAAGGTCTTCCATCTGGACGCCAACCGCACCACTCTCGATCAGTATTCGATGGGCTGGTCGACCTATCTCCAGCAGCGTCAACTGGACGAGAAGCGCCGCAAGCGCGAGCGTCACAACGCCGAACGCAAAGCGGCTCAGCTGCGGCTGCAGGCGGACAAGCTCGGCGCGAAGGCGACCAAGGCGACCGCAGCCCAGAATATGGCGCGGCGGGCCGAGAAGCTGCTGGCCGGCACCGAGGGGCAGCGGGCCGGCGACAAGGTGGCCAAGATCAATTTCCCGAGTCCTGCGCCCTGCGGGAAGACCCCCCTGATGGCCAAGGACCTCACCAAGACCTACGGGTCCCTCGAGGTGTTCACCGGTGTCGATCTCGCTGTCGACAAGGGATCACGCGTTGTCATCCTGGGCCTCAACGGCGCCGGTAAGACGACGCTGCTGCGGCTGCTCACCGGTATCGAGACCCCGGATACCGGCGAGATTGTTCCCGGGCATGGGCTGAAGCTCGGCTATTTCGCCCAGGAGCACGATCTGCTCGATCCCGCGATCAGCGTGCTGCAGAACATGATGCACGCCGCCCCGGATCTCAACGAGACCGAGGCGCGCCGGGTGCTGGGCGGCTTCCTGTTCAGCGGGGACGACGACCACAAGCCAGCGGGTGTGCTTTCCGGCGGGGAGAAGACCCGGCTGGCCCTGGCGACCCTGGTCGTCTCGTCGGCCAATGTGCTGCTGCTCGACGAGCCAACCAACAACCTGGACCCGGCGTCACGCAAAGAGGTCTTGAACGCGATCCGCCGCTATGAGGGCGCCATTATTCTGGTCACCCACGATGAGGGCGCCGTTGCGGCACTCGAGCCCGACCGCGTGATCGTGCTGCCGGATGGTACTGAGGATTTGTGGAGCGAGGGGTACGCCGAACTGATCTCGCTCGCCTGAGGTCTGCTGCCGTCTGAGAAGGGGTATCTCTCGCCCCGGGGTGCCATCGGCCAGCAAGATTCCCGAAATGCCGCACCGCGCCTTCGCTAGCGATTATGCTCATCTCCACCGGTGTGACAAGGAGTAGGTCATGACCAAGCTCAGCAAGGGTAAGCGGGTGAGTGGCGAGCAGCGGCACGAGGTACAGCAGTCGTTCGTCGAGCGGTATCAGGCCGGGGAATCCATTCGTTCGCTGGCTGTCGATTCGGGTCGTTCATACGGCTTCGTCCAGGCTTTGCTGAAGGACGCAGGAGTCGTCTTCCGAACTCGGGGCGGGTCTCATCGGGCCACACGCACCAAGGAAACCTCGGAAGACCAAGAGGACCTGACTGGCCCGCATCAGGGGCCGGCAGACGTAGCCGCTAGGTGACCCGCGGCCTCCGATAGCAGCTGATCGTCACCGAAACTCGCACCGGCGCAGGATCATCGGGCACCGGCACCGGTTGATGAAAGGCATTCGGGCCCATAGCGATCAGATCTCCGATGGCGGCGGGGTCGGCGTCCAGACCGAAGTCGAGTTGGTCTCGTGCCGTCAACCCCAACCCGGTAGCGCAGATCGTCTCGTCCAGCCGGGAGGTCTTATCGGCGGGCACGTCGAGCAACCCCAACTGGTCGCGCAGCCCGGCGAGATGGGCCGGGGTCGGGGTGACCACGATCAGTTCGCCTCCCGGTCTGAGCACCCGCGCGAAATCCGCTGGGTTGCGCGGTGCGAAAACGCACAGCAATCGGTCCAGACTGCCCGAGCGCACCGGCAGGCCCGTCCAACTGTCGGCGACGGCGCTGGCCAGGCCTCGCCTTGCGGAGCGTCGGGCGGCGACGGCCGAGACATCCAACGCCAGATGCTGCTCGGGACGGCAGGCCGCCACGACTCCCGCCAGATAGTAGCCGGGCCCGGCGCCCGCCTCTGCGATTCGCCGGGCGCCGGCGCACGCCTGGATCAATGCGTCCAGGATCGGACGATAGAACCCGGCGTCAAGGAACCGCTCCCTGGCTGCCACCATGTCCCAGGTATCGGCATTGGCCGGGGCAGGGCCGTTCAAGAGGTTCACATAGCCGTACCGCGCGATGTCGAAGCTGTGCTGCTGAGGGCAGCACAGCCGCCGGTCGTCGCGTGTCAGTCCGGCAGCGCAGACCGGGCAGGTCAACAAACCGATCGCGGCATCAATGGCTGGCATGGGCCCTATCTTTGCCGCTGCGTCACGCTCAGACCAGGCGACCCGGACGAATCAGACAACGATGGCCGATGGTTTTTGTGTCTGTCACACCAGCATCGGCGCGAAGCGGAGGATAGATTCACTGGGGTGAGCGAAACTGCCAATACTTCAAACGGCCGTGTAGCCGTCATCACCGGTGCCGGACGAGGCATCGGCGCAGCGATCGCCGAGACCTTGCGCGATGCCGGATATCGCGTCGCGAGCTTCGACATCTCGGACGCTGCCCCGGAAGGTGTGCTGGGCGTGGCCTGCAATGTCACCGACACGGCTTCGGTCGACCAGGCGTTCAAGACGGTCGAGGCCGAACTTGGCCCGGTCGAGATCCTGATCGCCAACGCCGGTATCACCCGCGACACGCTGCTGATGCGGATGAGCGATGAGGACTGGGAGAAGGTTCTCGATGTGAACCTGACCGGCGCCTACCGCGTCGTCCGCCGCGCCGTGCGTGGCATGGTCAAGCAGCGCTTCGGGCGCATCGTGGCCACCAGCTCGGTGGTCGCCTTGCTCGGTTCGGCCGGGCAGGTCAACTACGCGTCCACCAAGGCGGGCCTGATCGGCATGGCCCGCAGCGTTGCCCGTGAGGTCGGCAGCCGCGGCGTCACCTTCAACGTGGTCGCTCCCGGATTCATCCAGACCGCCATGACCGATGTGCTCGACGAGGCGACCCAGAAGTCGTACGCCGAGCGCATCCCGGTCGGCCGGATGGGCACCATCGCCGATGTTGCGCATGCGGTGAAGTTCCTTGTCGAAGACGAGACCGGCTACATCACCGGGGCGGTCATCCCGGTTGATGGCGGCCTGGGAATGGGGCATTGAGATGGGCATCCTCGAAGGCAAGAAGATCCTGGTCACAGGCGTCACCCTCAACACTTCCATCGCCTATTCGGTCGCCCAGATCGCCCAGCAAGAAGGCGCCGAGATCGTGGTGTCGAACTTTGGACGCGGCATGAGCCTGACCCGCCGCGTGGTGAAGAAGCTCGATCCGGTTCCCGAGGTGCTCGACCTCAACGTGACCGACGCCGATCAGCTCGCCGCGCTGCCGGGCCAGCTGCGCGACCTCGGCTTCGACCATCTGGACGGTGTCGTGCACTCCATCGCCTACGCGCATCCGGAGAAGGCGCTCGGCGGTGCATTCCTCAGCACCGAGTGGCAAGATGTCGCGACCGCGGTGCAGACCTCCGCATATTCGCTGCAGAGTCTCACCATGGCCGTTCGCGACTTGCTCGGGCGCGGCTCTTCGATCGTCGGCCTGACCTTCGACGCCACCATCAGCTGGCCCTCATACGACTGGATGGGCGTCGCCAAGGCGGCCCTCGAGTCGACGAATCGTTACCTGGCCCGTTACCTCGGGCCCGACGGGATCCGCGCGAATCTGGTTTCTGCCGGACCTGTCGACACGATCGCGAAGAAGGCGATCCCCGGTGCGAACTCGTTCAATGACATCTGGGACGGTCGGGCCCCGCTGGGCTGGAACGCTGCGGACGCCACCCCGGTCGGCAAGGCCGTGGTCGCGCTGCTGAGCGACTGGTTCCCGGCCACCACCGGCACCATGATCTACGTTGACGGCGGCTTGCATTCCACCGGAGCCTGAACGATCAGTTGATCTGAGCCGGCGTCGTCTCTTCCCGGAGGCGACGCCGGCTTCGTCTGTTCACCAGGATCTGCTTCGCCGCCAACCGGTTCGTACCCGGGCTCATCCCCGGCGAGGTCGAGTTTGGCCCGGCCGCGTCGGTAGCCTGCATGACATGGACATCCTCGTTTCGGTCATCACCGGTGTGCTCCTGGTGATCGGCGCCCTCGGCATCATCGTCCCGATCCTGCCCGGCAGCATCTTGATCATCATCGGGCTGCTGCTCTGGGCCATCGTGATCGGAGGGCCGGTCGGCTGGATCGTCTTCGGGATCGGGTTGGTGCTGTGCGGAGTGGGGATGGCATCGTCCACATTGCTGACGGGGACGCGGCTGAAGGCCCGCCAAATACCCAATCGCTCGATCTTGATCGGTGCGGTGCTCGGTGTGATCGGCGCGTTCGTGATTCCGGTTGTGGGGCTCTTGGTCGGCTTCGTCGTGGGTCTGTTCGGCAGCGAATGGTACCGGCTGCGTGACCCGAAGCTGGCCTGGGATGCGTCGTTGGTGGCCATGAAGTCAGTTGGCCTGGGGATGATCGTCGAATTCAGCTGCGCCGGCCTGGCGATCACCGCCTGGATCATCGGGATCTTCTTGCACTTCTAAGGACGCTCCAAAGCAGCACTGCTGCGAGAATTCTTCGTCACGCCCTGAGCGAGCCTGGCTGCGCATCGCAAGCCGTGAAACGGTAGTGTCTGAGGCATGGTTGCAGTAGCAGAATTGGCCGGAGTCAGCGTGCGGCGCGGAACCGCCCTTCTGTTACAAGATGTGAATCTCAGAGTCGAAGAAGGCCAGCGTTGGGTCGTCATCGGGCCGAACGGTGCGGGCAAGACCACGATGCTGGCGCTGCTGAGCACCCAGATGCATCCGACCAACGGTGTCGTCGAAATCCTCGGCGAGTACCTGGGCGCCGTCGATGTCTTCGAATTGCGTCCGCGCATCGGAGTGGCGTCCTCGTCGATCGCTCACCGCATCCCCAACCGCGAGAGAGTCTCCGATGTGGTTGTGTCGGCGTCCTACGGCGTGATGGGACGCTGGCGCGAGGCCTACGAGGACATGGACTACGCACGGGCTCTCGAGCTCATGCAGCTGATGCACGTGGATGACCTGACCGGGCGCACCTATGGCACCTTGTCGGAGGGCGAACGCAAGCGGGTGGAGATCGCGCGGGCGCTGATGACCGATCCCGAACTGCTGCTGCTCGATGAGCCGGGCGCCGGACTCGATCTGCGTGGGCGGGAGATTCTGGTGCAGATTCTCTCCCGGCTCTGCCTCGATCCGGACGCCCCGACGACCGTATTGGTCACCCATCACGTCGAGGAGATTCCCGAAGGAATCACTCATGCGCTGCTGATGGCACACGGTTCGGTGGTGGCTGCAGGCCCGATCGACGAGGTGCTGACCGACGAGAAGCTCACCCAGACCTTCGAGATGGCCTTGCGCGTCGCCAAAGTCGATGGACGCTGGACTGCTCGCGCGGCCTAACCGGTCTTCTCCTCGAACCACTCGTCGGGCTCGCGGTGATACTTGCCTGCCAGCCAACTGCAGACCATCAGCTGCGCCTGATGGAAGATCATCAACGGCAGCACGATCATGCCGACCTGCGCCGCGGGGAACATCACCGCAGCCATCGGCACGCCGGTGGCCAGCGATTTCTTGGTACCACAGAACTGGATGGCGATCTGATCCCGGCGGTCGAATCCCAGCCGGCCGGCCACAGTCCAGGTGAGCCAGAGCATCAACGGCAAGATGAGGGCAATCGCCAGGCAGATCACCACGATGTCGCCGATCCCGGTCCGTTGCCATAGACCCTCGCGCACGCCTTGACCGAACGCCCGGTAGACGACCAGGACGATCGATAGCTGGTCGAAGAGCCTGAGGCGGGGATGGGCCAGCACGAACTCGGCGGTCCAGCGCCGCGAGAGCTGACCGAGCACGAACGGCAGCAGAATCTGCACAGCGATATCGAGGATGGAGCTCGGATCGAGATGCATGCCGGTGGTGCTCATCAGCGCGATTGCCAGCAGGGGCGTGATGAAGACCCCGAGCAGATTCGACATCGAGGCGCTGATGATCGCCGCGGGCACGTTCCCCTTGGCTATCGAGGTGAAGTTGATCGAACTCTGCACCGTGGAGGGCAGCAGGCAGATGTACAGCAGGCCGCGGTAGATCTCCTCGCTGATCAGGCCGGGCACCGCCACCCTCAAGGCCAGCCCGACGATCGGGAAGGCAATGAAAGTGAAGCTCAAGATTACGGTGTGCAACCGCCAATGCTTCAGCCCGGCCAGGGTCTCGCTGGGCTTCAACCGCACGCCGTAGAGGAAGAAGAGAACGGCGATCGTGATCTTGGACGCCCAGTCGACCACCTCGACGCCGGTGCCACGGGCGGGCAGTACGGTGGCGAATACAGCGGCCCCGATGATGGCGAGCATGAAGCGATCGATACGCCGCCACCAAGGCCTGCGTGTCTGGGTGGTCGGACTCATGGGCTTCACCATACGACGCCGCGACCGCCGGCGATCAACACGGTCATCCGGCGACTACGATCAGATCCCGTGGCGAATCTCATCCCGATCACAGATCCCGCCGATGCGCGCTTGGACGACTACGTCCGGCTGCGCGAGACCAGTCTGCGCCGCAAACTGGAGACCGAGGGCGGACTGTTCATCGCGGAAGGCGCCAAGATCATCCGCCGGGCCATCGAGGCGGGGTTCAAGCCGCGATCCTTTCTGCTGGCCGAACGCTGGCTGCCAGGCCTCGCCGATCTGCTGGACGACTGTGAGGCGCCCGTCTACGTGGTGAGCGAAGAGTTGGCCGAGCACGTGACCGGATTCCACGTGCACCGCGGCGCGTTGGCGTCCATGCACCGTAGGGCCGGGGCACAGCTGAGCGAGCTGCTCACCGCCGACCGCCTGGTGGTCTGCGAGGACATCGTCGATCACACCAATGTCGGCGCGATCATCCGAAGTGCGGCGGGACTGGGCTGGGATGGCGTCGTGTTGGCGCCACGGGCGGCCGATCCGCTCTACCGGCGGGCAATCAAGACGTCGATGGGTACAGTTTTCGAGATTCCATGGGCTCGGATGACCAACTGGGCGTCCGGCCTGCTGGAGTTGCGCCGGACGGGTTTCGAGTTGGTGGCGATGGCGCTGCGCGACGATGCGGTCAGCCTCGGCGACTATGCGGCCGAACTGGCGGCCCGACCACGGAAGGTGGCGCTGCTGCTGGGCACCGAGGGTGACGGGCTGAGCTCGCACTGGCTCGCGCAGACCGACATCGTGGTGCGCATCGAGATGCACCACGGCGTCGACTCGCTCAATGTGGCGGCAGCGGCAGCAGTCGCCTGCTATGCCCTGGGCGGCTCCCGGCCTGCTGCGCGCCAGTCGTTCAGATGACCTCGATCTCGGGATAGATCGGCTGCCACATCGCGTCGTAGACCTGTTGAATGGGGCTGTCCAGCTGGCGCTGGGCGAGTCCCTCGCGCTGGGCCTGCTTCACCACCGCGACGGCGACGCGTGCGGAGATGCTGCGCAGCTGCGTCATCGCGGGCAACAGCGAGGCACCATTGCTGTTGCTGCTCACGGCGGACGCCACGGCCTGCGCGGCGGCAGCGATCATCGTGTCGGTCACGCGGCTGGTCCGGCAGGTGATCACGCCCAACCCGATGCCGGGGAAGATCAAGGCGTTGTTGGCCTGGGCGATCTCGTAGGTCGTGCCGTCGAAGTCGACCGGCTCGAAGGGGGAGCCGGTGGCGATCAGCGCGCGACCGTTCGTCCACTCCAAGAGGTCTGTGGGCAACGCCTCGGCCTTCATGGTCGGGTTCGACAGCGGCATGATGATCGGACGATCGGTGTGCGCGGCCATCTCGCGCACGATCTCTTCGGTGAAGGTACCCGGTTGGGCCGAGGTACCGATCAGGATGGTCGGCTGAACGTTGCGCACCACGTCGGCCAATTCGTAGCGTCCGGGAGTGTCCAGCTCCCAGTGGCTGACCTCGGCCGCCGACCGGGCGAACGGGGCCTGGAAATCGCGTAGTTTGCCGCCCTCGATCAAAAGACCCCGACTCGACAATCCCCAGAACTGCCCAATGGCCTGCTCGCGGTCGATGCCTTCCGAAACCATGATGTCGAGCAGCAGACTGACGATGCCCACACCTGCGGTCCCGGCACCATGCACGACGATGCGCTGATCGGCGAGCTTGGTGTGTGACATGCGGATCGCTGCCAGCACGGCTGCCACCACCACGCCGGCGGTGCCTTGAATATCGTCGTTGAAGGTGCAGATCTCGTCGCGGTATCGATTGAGAATGCGATGGGCGTTTCCGGCCGCGAAATCCTCCCAGTGCAGCAGCGCCTGCGGGAAGCGCTCGGTCACTCCGCTGACGAATCGCTCGACGAAGGCGTCATAGCGTTCGCCGCGCACCCTGGCGTGCCGCACGCCCAAGTAGGCAGGATCGTTCAGCAGGTCAAGATTGTCGGTGCCGGTGTCGAGGACGACAGGCAGCACCCTGTTCGGGTGAATGCCTGCGGCCGCAACATAGACCGACAGCTTGCCGATCGTGATCGCGACGCCGCCGACACCTTGATCGCCAATCCCCAAGATGCCCTCGGAGTCGGTGACCACGATCAGGTCGACGTCGTCGGGGCCCTTCCCCGACGCCTGCAGCGCCTCCTGGATGCCGTCGGGGTTGTCGATGTCGAGGTAGACACCACGAGGCTTATGGAACCAGTGGCTGTACTCCTGAATGGCCACGCCGATGGTCGGGGTGTAGATAATCGGCAGCATCTCCTGGATGTTCTCGGTCAGCACCCGGTAGAACAGCGTCTCGTTTCGGTCCTGCATGGCGGTCAGGTAGTTGTATTTGGCCAGATCTGATGGCTCGTGGGCGTACTGCTTGTAGATGCGGCGCACCTGGGCGTCCAGGCTGATGACGGCGTTCGGCAGTAGCCCGGTGATACCGAGGGCCTGGCGCTGCTCGGTGGTGAAGGCCGTGCCCAGATTGATCATCGGGTTGTTGAGCACGTCGCGGCCGCGGCAGGCGATGCGGGCAATGTCACGTCCATCGCGGTGGACGATTTCGTAATCCTTCGGCACTCCAGCAGCTTACTGTGCGCGGCGGTGGCCGTCAGCAGGGTACGACGATGCGTAGCCGTGCGGTAATCCCGAATGCCTCGGAAGGCCCGTGCCGCAGCGTCGGCCGGGATTGTCAGAGGTCGGCGGGAGCCAACTTACGGCTGATGGGCCAATCCTGCGGGTAGAGCGCTGTCATCGTGTCATGCTGCTCGTTGAGCAACCGGCGCGAACGCTTCGAGAGTCGATCACCGAAGACCGTGCCGGCAAGGTGATCGGTCTCGTGCTGCAGGCAGCGCGCCAGCAATCCGGTGCCCTCGATGCGCACCGGCGTGCCGTTCTCGTCCTGGCCCTCGCAGATCGCGAAATCGGGCCGGGCCAGCGGCTGATAAGCGCCCGGCCAGCTCAGGCAGCCTTCCTCGGTGGAATCCAGGCGGCGGTTCTTCCCCTCGGGAAGCGTGACCACCGGGTTGCACACGATGCCGAAACGCAGCCGATCGTCCTTGTCGGGGCAGTGGAAGACGAACAGCGCGAGATCGACATCGACTTGCGGAGCAGCCAGGCCCACTCCGTCGGCGACAGCCATGGTGGCGAACATGTCGGCCACCAGCTGATGTAGTTCTCCGCCGAATTCGGTCACCGGCCTGGTCGGGTTGCGCATCACCGGTTCGGTCCATCGAGTGATGCGTAGAACCGTGCCCTTGGCGGCCCATTCCCGGGGAGTCGGCATTCTGCCCGTCCTTTGCTACTGATTTTCGCTGGGCCTTCGCCCGTTCAACCAGTCAAACTTATACGAACCACGGCAGTGATTCCCACGTGGCCGGGCCAGTGTGCACGATGCTGGATACCGATCGTTGATTGAAGGAGGCGCTGAATGAGTCTGGCGGGCCACCAGGACACGCCCGGGATTCCGGCAGCACTCCGGCACGCCTTCGATGCGTTCGCCGACTATCAGCGGCTGCAGGTCAATCGATCCGAGAACACGGTGCGGGCATATGGCGGTGACCTTGAACAGTTGGGGAGCTGGCTCGGCGACGCCGGCATCACGAGCCTCGATCAGGTGCAGTTGCCCGATCTGCGTGCTTGGCTGGCCGCCCAGCAGGCCGCGGGAATGGCGGCCGCCAGCCTGCAGCGGCGCAGTGGTGCGGTGCGTGTCTTCTTCCGCTGGGCCGAGCGCCAGGGGCTGGTGGACGAGGACCCCGCGGCCGCCCTGAAGTCGCCGAAGGTGCCCAAGCGACTGCCCGAGACCCTCACTCAGGCCGATGCAGCCGAGTTGATGGACGCGGTGATGGCGGCCGCCGCCGAGGATTCGTCGCCGTCGGGGGTGCGCAACCTGGCGATTCTCGAGGTGCTCTACGGCTCGGGTATCCGGGTCTCGGAACTGTGCGGCCTGGATCTGCCCGATATCGATCGGGACCGCAATGCCATCCGGGTGCTGGGTAAGGGCAACAAGCAGCGCACCGTGCCGCTGAGCGATCCCTCGCGGCGGTCGGTGGACGCCTGGGTACTGCGGAGGTCCGAGTGGCTGACGGCGTCGTCAGGCCAGGCGGTCTTTCTCGGCCGTCAAGGCGGTCGCTTGGATCCGCGGGTGGCACGGCGGGTCGTTCACGATGCGATGCGCGCCATCCCACAGGCGCCGGATATCGGCCCGCATGGCTTGCGCCACGCGATGGCCACTCATCTGCTCGAAGGCGGGGCCGACCTGCGCAGCGTCCAGGAGATGCTCGGGCACGCCTCATTGGCGACCACCCAGATCTATACCCATGTCAGCGATGAGCGGCTCAAGCAGGCGTTCCGGCAGGCCCATCCGCGGGCCTGAGTTGCGGCTGGACCGGTTTGCGCCCTTGGGGGTGAGCGGGTCGGTACCCGAGTGCCCGGGAATCAGCCACCGATCGTCCTCGGATCGACCAAGGTTGCGTCGCGCACTCCTGAATAGTGCAAATGGCAGCCGGTCGAGAATCCCGTGGTGCCGACCTGAGCGATGACCGTTCCCGCCGCGACCTGCTGACCCGGCGACACATCGAAGCCCGACAGGTGCGAATACGACGTCTGCACGTGTACCCCGCCGATCACACCATGATCGATCTCCACACGATTGCCATAGCCGCCGGCGACTCCGGCCGAGGTCACCGTGCCTGGCCAGAGCACCTGTACCGCAGCGCCGCAGGGCGCCCCGATATCGATCCCGTCATGGAACTCGCTGGCGCCGCTGATCGGGTTGATCCGGGATCCGAAGCCGGAGGTCAGCGGCCCGGCCACCGGAAGGTCCCCGGTCAGCGGCAGTACATCGGCGGCCTCGACGACACCGGGCGAAGGCTGCTGGCGTGGCACGGCCGAAAGGGGGAGCAGCCGCACTTCGCTATCGTCCCAGCCGCCCAGCCAGAGCATGGGATCGAGGTAGCTATCGCCGTTGCGCAGGCCCCAGTGCAGGCAGGCCTGTTCCGGGCAGTGCCCCGCGGTGAGCACGCCGATGGTCTGACCGGCAGCCACCTGTTGGCCGGTCGTCACGACGGCCTCCACCGGTTGATAGGTCGTGCGCAACCCGTCGGGATGCTGCACGGTGATCATCGGTACGCCGTCGATGACGCCGATCCAACTGATCGTCCCGGTGCCAGCGGCCTTGACCGGGTCGCCTGCCGTGCCACCCAGATCGACGCCGCGATGCCCAGGCAGCCAGTTCTGCTCGCCAACTTGGAAGCCGCGCAGTACGTCACCGGGCAGCGGGGCCAGCCGTCCGGACGAATCGGCCGAGGCGACGCCCAGCCAGGGGCCTAACAAGACACAGCCGAGGACAAGCAATGCAGTGCCCAGCCGGAGCCCTCGTCCAGGCCATCGGCCGCACATTCGTAGAAACATGCTGGAATGATTGGTCAGTGCCACCCCGAATCGGTCAAATTCGCGTCTGGCTGTGGATGATCTCGGCGAGTTGAGATGAGGCCGGCGAGCGAGCCGAATCGGTGCTGTTCTCAGGCAGGGACCGCGGGCATCGCTCAAATTGACGACCGCGAGGGGTGACAACGTAGAATGGCCCCGCAGCCCGCATCAGCGAGTTGACAACGCATGCGCGGAACCGGGTGGTCCCCGGATCTGAGCCCGAGGTCCCAGACCAGTACAGCTGGCGAGGGCGGGTGAGGAAAGCGCATCAGGCGGTGGCGGGAACCTCTTGCTGCCGGAGAACCAAGTGGGTCTGCACATCGTGGGCTCACGCACAACAGGACGCCGATCGCGATCTCCGCATCGCATGCGTCCGGATGAAAGGACCGACTATGGCCGTCGTTACCACGCGCCAGCTGCTCGAGAGCGGTGTGCATTTCGGGCACCAGACTCGCCGCTGGAACCCGAAGATGAAGCGTTTCATCTTCAATGAGCGCAACGGCATCTACATCATCGACCTGCGCCAGTCGCTGACCTATATCGACAAGGCCTTCAACTACATTTCGGGGATCGTCGCCCGTGGGGGCCAGGTGCTGTTCGTCGGCACCAAGAAGCAGGCCCAGGAGACCATCGCCGAGCAGGCCACCCGCGTCGGTATGCCGTACGTCAACCAGCGCTGGCTGGGCGGCATGCTCACCAACTTCCAGACCATCAACAAGCGGATCACCCGCCTGAAGGAACTGGAATCGATGGACCTCGAGAACGTCGTTCCCGGCGGGCGCCCCAAGAAGGAACTGCTGGGTCTGCGCCGCGAGATGGGCAAGCTCGACAAGTCCCTCGGCGGTATCCGCGACATGGGGCGCGTGCCGCAGGCAGTCTGGATCGTCGATACCAAGAAGGAGCACTTGGCCATCGATGAGGCACGCAAGCTGCACATCCCTGTCGTCGCCATCCTCGACACCAACTGTGATCCGGACGAGGTCGACTACCCGATCCCGGGTAACGATGACGCCATCCGTTCTGTCTCGCTGCTGACTCGCATCGTCGCCGACGCTGTCGCCGACGGTCTGATGAAGCGGTCGAATGCCGACACGGAGCAGACCGTCGAGACCGAGCCGATGCCCGATTGGGAGCGTGAGCTGCTCGCCGGCGGAGAGGCCGAGGCCAAGGAGCCCGAGGCTGCACCGGCTGAGGAGCCCGAGGCTGCCGTTACGGCCGAGGAGACCGAGGCGCCGGCCGAAGCCACCGCCGAGGCTTCTGCCGAGTCCGCCAACTGACAGTCATTCCAGAAGAAAAAGAGGATCACATTCATGGCTATTACTGCCGCTGACGTGAAGAAGCTTCGTGACCTTACCGGCGCGGGCATGATGGACGCGAAGAAGGCCCTCACCGAAGCCGACGGCGACTTCGAGCGGGCGACCGAGTTGCTGCGCGTATCGGGCGCCGCCAAGGTCGCCAAGCGTAGTGATCGCTCGGCCAACAACGGCCTGGTCGCTGCCGCCGGCTCGTCGCTGATCCAGTTCGGGTCAGAGACCGACTTCGTCGCCAAGAACCAGGAGTTCGTCTCGCTGGCCGACGCGATCGTGGCAGCCATCGAGGCCGGCGAGGCCGCCGATGTGGAGTCCGCGCGGGCTCTTCCGCTGGCCGATGGCACGGTCGACGAGGCGATCAGCGCCCTTGAGGCGAAGATCGGCGAGAAGCTGGAGTTGGCGAACGTCGCTCGTTTCGACGGTTCGGTGCACACCTACCTGCACCGCCGCAGCCAGGACCTTCCCCCGCAGGTCGGCGTCCTGGTCGAGTACCAGGGCGACGACGAGGAGTTCGTGCACGCTGTCGCGTTGCAGATTGCCTCGATGCGCCCTGACTTTGTCTCTCGTGAAGATGTTCCGGCCGAGATCGTGGAGCGCGAGAAGCGCATCGCGACCGAGACCGCCATCGAGGAGGGCAAGCCCGAGAAGATCATCCCGAAGATCGTCGAGGGTCGCGTTGCTGCTTTCTTCAAGGAGGCTTGCCTCTTGGAGCAGCAGTCGATCACCGACGACAAGAAGACCGTCGGCAAGCAGGCCAAGGATGCCGGTGTGACCATCACACGCTTCGTACGTTTCGTGGTGGGCGCCTGACGTCGGGCTAGAAGAACTCCCTGCCGCAGGCGGTGGCCCCTTTCCGGGTCGCCGCCTGCGGTTTCGTTTTTGATCGGCCTCAACGGCGTCACGTCGCCGCGGAGCGGGCGTTACCACTAGAGTGGACGAGAACTCGCCTGCACCTGGAGGAAATCTGATGACTGAGCCCTATCATCGCGTGCTACTCAAGTTGTCGGGGGAGGCCTTCGGGGGAGGCAAACTCGGCGTCGACCCACTGATCGTGCGTTCGGTGGCCCGCCAGATCGCGCATCTGGTAAACGCGGGGACCCAGATCTCGGTGGTGGTCGGTGGAGGCAACTATTTCCGCGGGGCGGAGCTGCAGCGCGGCGGCATGGATCGCGATCGTGCCGACTACATGGGCATGCTGGGAACCGTGATGAACTCCCTCGCACTGCAGGACTTTCTCGAGAAGGAAGGGGTACCCACCCGCGTCCAATCGGCCATCGCCATGGGGCAGGTGGCCGAGTCCTATATTCCGCGCCGTGCCGAGCGTCACATGGAGAAGGGCCGCGTGGTGATCTTCGGCGCCGGCTCGGGCATGCCCTACTTCTCGACCGACACCGTGGCCGCTCAGCGGGCGTTGGAGATCGGCGCTGAGATCTTGCTGATGGGCAAGAACGGTGTCGATGCGGTCTACGATTCGGATCCCAAGACCAACCCGGACGCCAAGCGCTACGACGAACTCACCTACAACGAATTCCTCGCGAAGGGTCTGAAGGTCGCCGATGCCACCGCCATCAGCCTGGCTCGGGACAACAACCTCGATATGCTTTTCTTCGGGCTCGACGACGAGTCCAATATCGGACGCGCAGTCGCCGGTGAACGCATCGGCACCTGGGTCCACCCCTGACCCTGAGCGCGCCGTCAACTTTCACATCAGATACTTTTCGGAAGGATGAGCCGTGATCGACGAGATCATCAAGGAGACAGCCAAGAAGATGGCGGGAGCCATCGACTTCGCCCGCCAGGACTTCGCGACGGTGCGGACCGGCCGCGCCAACCCGGCGATGTTCAACAAGCTGGAAGCCGAATACTACGGCGTCCCGACCCCGCTCCAGCAACTCGCGACCTTCCAGTCGCCGGAGCCGCGGGTGATGCTGATCAATCCGTTCGATGTCAGCGCGGTCAACGCGATCGAGAAGGCGATCCGCAACTCCGACCTGGGTGTCAACCCCGCGAGTGACGGCAAGTCGATCCGCGTCGTGTTGCCGGAGCTGACCGAGGAGCGCCGCAAGGAGTACATCAAGATCGTCCGGGGGAAGGCCGAGGAGGGCCGGGTCGCGGTCCGCAACATCCGGCGCCATGCGGTCGACCAGGTCAAGAAGGCGGAGAAGGACAAGCAGATCGGCGAGGACGAAGCCAAGCGCGCCGACAAGCGCCTGGACGACGAGACCAAGAAGTCCGTCGAGGCGATTGATCAGCTGCTGAAGGCCAAAGAGGCTGAATTGATGGCGGTCTAGCAGTGAGCGGGCGGGATCCGGACGAGGTCACATCGTCTGCGGCAGTGGCACCTGCCGCCAAGAAGCACAGCGCGGGACGCAACCTGCCGGTTGCGATCGCTTCCGCGGTCGTGCTCTTCGCCTGGATCCTGAGCTCATTGCTGTGGTGGCAGTGGGGATTCGTCCTCTTCTTGATCGCCGCCGCAGTCGCCGGTTCCTTTGAGATCTGGCGTGCACTCACCCGCCTCGGGATGCATGTCGCCATCGTCCCGATCGCCATCGGCACCCCGCTGACCCTGATCGCTGTGCACTATCTGGCGCAGGACCGCGGCCAGGTGGCCGGCGCCAGTGCGCTGGTGGCCGGCCTGGCACTGATGGTCATCACCGCCCTGGTCGGACGGCTGCGCGGGCCGGTACGCGGTTTCATCGGCGATGCCGCGGCGAGCGTCTTCACGATCGGCTATGTCCCATTGCTGCTGAGCACGCTGGCGCTGTTGCTCGCCCAGCCGGACGGTAACCTGCGGGTGATCTACTACTTCATCCTGGTGCCCTGCTCGGATACCGGCGCCTATGCCGTCGGTTCATTGCTGGGCAAGCACAAGATGGCCCCACACATCAGTCCCGGCAAGACCTGGGAGGGCCTGGCGGGGGCCATCGGGGTGACCATGATCATCGGTGCTGTGCTCGGCCCGGTGATGATCGATGCGTCCTGGTGGGCGGGGGCGATCATCGGCGTTGTGCTGTCGCTGGCGGCCACCGTCGGTGATTTGATCGAGTCGATGATCAAGCGCGACGCCGGGCTCAAAGATATGAGCAAGCTCATCCCCGGTCATGGGGGTGCGATGGACCGGCTGGATTCGCTGCTGGTCGCAGCCCCGATCGCATGGCTGTCGATGCTGGTGCTGGTCTAGCACCTGTGAGGCCATTCGCAAGGCAATGCCGTTGCCATCAGATGAATGCGGAATCGCCAGATCTTGCCTGGCTGCGGCACACTCGTCTATGTGACCACTGTTACCGCGCCCATCGATCTCACCGGGAAATTCATCCCGACTCGTCGCAAGCCTCCGGTGCACTGGATGGATCTGACGCCCGAGCAGCGCATCGAAGCGGTGCGTTCGGCGGGGCTGCCGGCGTTTAGAGCCAAGCAGATCTCCAACCAGTGGTTCACCAGGCTGGACGCCGACCCGCAGAGTTGGACCGATCTGCCGGCCGGGATGCGCGAGCAGGTGCATCAGACCTGGTTCCCGACCATGCTGACCTCGGTCAGCGAGCAGACCGCCGACCACGGAACCACCATCAAGACCGCCTGGCGGGCATTCGACGGGGCGATCATCGAATCGGTGATCATGCGCTATCGCGATCGCACCACGATCTGTATCTCGTCCGAGGCGGGCTGCGGCATGGCTTGCCCCTTCTGCGCGACGGGCCAGGGCGGCCTGCAGCGTAACCTCACCGCGTCCGAGATCGTCTGGCAGGTGCACGATGCGGCCCGGCGGCTGGGATCGGGGGAGTTCCGAGGTGGGCCCGGCCATATCAACAACATCGTCTTCATGGGCATGGGCGAGCCGATGGCCAACTACCGGGCAGTGCTCGCAGCCGTCCGCCAGATTCACGCGCCCAACCCCGACGGGCTGGGCATCGGTGCGCGCGGCCTGACCATCTCGACGGTCGGCATGGTTCCCAGGATGCGCCAGTTGATCGACGAGGACCTGCCCGTCACCCTGGCGTTGTCGCTACATGCCCCGGACGACGAGTTGCGCGACGAGATCGTCCCGCTCAACCGGCACTTCAACGTGGATGCGGTGCTCGACGCAGCCTGGGACTACGCGGCCGCCAGCAAGCGGCGGGTGAGCATCGAATACATCCTGATCAAGGACATCAACGACCAGGCCTGGCGGGCCGATCTGCTGGCCAAGCGGCTGAAAGCCCGCGGCGACTGGGGCTGGTTCCACGTCAACCTGATCCCGCTGAATCCGACCCCGGGCAGCAGATGGACGGCATCGCGTCCCGAGGACGAACGGGCATTCGTCGAGCATCTGGAGCGAGCTGGGGTGCCGGTGACCGTCCGCGACACCAGAGGCAGCGATATCGACGGCGCCTGCGGTCAGCTGGCGGCCAACCTGGATGCCAGGACATCAAACTGAGTGAGGAATCGTTGAATCCGAGGGCTCCGAGACGCCACCGCAACCAACGGCTGATCCTGCCAGACCAGGAGTCTACTGGTCGGCAGAATCGACCGGGCGTAGGATGACGGCCTCCCAGGGACGCAGTGACAGGCTGAGGGTACAGCGGGGTTCGCGGTCACAATTCCCGAGCACTAGGTCGGCGCTGTTTCCCCATGGACCGCTGAGGTCGACCTCTTGATCGCTGCTACTCAGATTGGCTGCCATCAAGATCACCGCTGATCCCAACCGTCGGGCCAGGGCATATACGCTCGGGTGCTCGGGGAGGAGCATCGTGAAGTCCCCGAATTGGATCACCGGGTCAGCGGCGCGCAACGCGATGAGCCTTCGGTAGTGGTGGAAGACCGAACGCCGATCAGCTCGCTCGGCCGCAGCGTTGACCATCAGATAGTTGGGGTTGATGTCGATCCAAGGCTCGCCGGTGGTGAAGCCCGCGTGCGGGCCGGCATTCCACTGCATCGGCGTGCGGGCATTGTCCCGGCCCAGGTGTGCCAGCCCGGCCAGTATTTCGGCCTCTGGGACACCGGCATCCAGACCGGCGTGGGCGTGGTTGAGCGCCTCGATATCCCGGTACTGGTCGAGTCGGACGAAGCCGGCGTTTGTCATCCCGAGCTCCTCACCCTGGAAGACATACGGGGTGCCGCGATGCATGTGCAAGACCGTTGCCCAGGCCGTCGCCGATTCCCTGCGGAAATGCTCGTCGCCCCATCGCGAGACCACCCGCGGCTGGTCGTGGTTCTCCCAATAGAGGGAGTTCCAGCCCACCTCGGACAGTCCTTGCTGCCAGCGGTTCATCGTGGCCTTGAGCTCGGTCAACCGTAGTGGCAAGGGATCATACGGGCCGTCCGGGCCGTGGTCGAGCACCATGTGCTCGAAGGTGAAGATCATGTCGAGTTCAGCACGGGCCCGGTCTGTGGTCAGTTGCGCGTCTTCGAGCGTCGCCCCCAGACCCTCGCCGACGAGCAACAGCCGGTCGCCGTACGCGGCGAAGACTTCGCGATGCATCTCTTGCAGGTAGTCGTGTACGCGGGGACGCCCGGTGAAGAAAGGTGTGCCGTCGCCCAGGCCGTCGGCTCCCGGTACCCCGTCGGGAAGAGATCCGTCGGCGGCGACGTCCTTCGCGATCAGGTTGATGACGTCCAGCCGGAAGCCGTCGACGCCGCGCTCCAGCCACCACCGCATCATCTGGTAAATGGCCTGCCGCAGGTCGGCATTCTCCCAGTTCAGGTCGGGCTGTTTGGTGCCGAAGAGGTGCAGATAGTACTCACCGGTGGATTCATCGAACTGCCACGCAGGACCGGCGAAGAACGAGCGCCAGTTCGTCGGCTCGGCGCCGGGCTCGCCGGGCAGCTTGCCGGGGCGAGCCGGACGCCACCAGTACCAGTCGTGTTTTGGATTGTCGCGCGAGGAGCGGGCTTCGACGAACCACGGATGCTCGTCGCTGGTGTGGTTCACGACCAGGTCCAGGATCACCCGGATCCCGCGGTCGTGCAGGGCTGTGAGTACCGCATCGAAGTCGTCCAGGGTGCCGAACATCGGATCGATATCGGTGTAGTCGCTGATGTCGTAGCCGTTGTCCTGTTGCGGGCTGGGGTACATCGGTGACAGCCAGACGGCTCCCACGCCCAATTCGGCCAGGTGATCGACGTGGGTGAGCACGCCACGCAGGTCTCCGATGCCGTTGCCATCGGAGTCGGCGAAGGAACGTGGATAGATCTGGTAGACAACGGAGGAAGTCCACCACGGTGCGGACTGTGGTTCGATGGTCACAAGGATCGTCTTTCAATCGTGATCGGTGGTCAATTCGGCGTGGCCGTCGAGGGCACGCACCTGGCGGCCGTGCAGCAGCAGGCTCCAGGTTAAGTCATCGGGGCCGGTTGCTGCGACGGTACCGTCGGTGCGCTCGATGATGAAGTCGGCCGGTGCGAACAGTACGGCCTCACCCTCGCCTTTGACTTCGCGAAGGGTCTCGAAGAC
>NZ_JAVTWX010000136.1:20714-36194 GCF_032229645.1 Brooklawnia sp. | reverse complement strand
GTGCGAACAGTACGGCCTCACCCTCGCCTTTGACTTCGCGAAGGGTCTCGAAGACGGTCTGGTTGTACAGCTGAGTGAAGTAGTTATGCATCCGGACGGGATCGGAACCGTCGGCATATACCACGCCGGTGGGGATTCGCTCTCCGAAGTCGGTCTTGAAGCAGTCGACCCCTTGGTCCAGCAGCGCGCGCAGATAGCCGGAGAACCAGTCCCGGGCCGATGGATTGGTGAAGTCGACCAGCGCCATCCCGGCTTGCCAGATGTCCCATTGCCAGATGCTGCCGTCGGTGCGGCGCACCAGGAAGCCGCGCTCGGCGCCTTCTGAGAACAATCGGGAGCGCTGGGCGATGTAGGGATTGATCCATACGCAGATGTGCAGCCCGCGCTGCTTGAGGCGGGCGAGCATGCCACTGGGTCGGGGAAGGCCTGCGGGTCCCAGACGAAGTCGGTCCAGTGGAATTCGCGCATCCAGAAGCAGTCGAAGTGGATGACCGATAGCGGCAGATCCCGATCGGCCATCCCGTCCACGAAACCGGTGATGGTCTTCTCATCGTAGGAGGTGGTGAAAGAGGTGGACAGCCACAGCCCGAACGACCAGGCGGGCAGCGCCGCCGGACGTCCGGTGAGCGCGGTATAGCGGCGGAGCACGTCTTTAGGGCTGGGTCCGTCGATCACCAGGTATTCGAGGCTATGCCCGGGCACCGAGAACTGGGTGCGTTCCACGGCTTCGGAGGCGATCTCGAACGACACTCGTCCCGGATCGTTGACCAGCACGCCGTAGCCTCGTGAGCTCAGGAAGAAGGGAACGTTCTTGTAGGCCTGTTCGCTGGAGGTGCCGGCGTCGGCGTTCCAGATGTCGACGGACTGCCCGTTCCTGGCGACCGGACCGAACCGCTCGCCCAGGCCGTATATCACCTCGCCTTGTGACAAGGTGAGTTGCTCGTGGACGAAGTGGTCGCCCCGGTCATCGATCACTGCGGCGACCGAGCGTGCGGTGCTTGTGGTCAAGATGCGGCCGGCCGAACCGAACTCGACCTGCCAGCCGGGGCCTTTGTGGATGGTGACCTTCAGATCGCCGGCCAGCAGCGTTGCCGTCTGTTCGTCCGCCCACACGGCGGGCCGGAAGCCCGGCTCGCCGGTGAGCTTCAGTTCGGGTTTGCGCGCCGGGTGTCCCTCGTGATGGACGATTCGGATAGCGACGATCCCGGGAGCAACGGAGCTGACGGTTGTCGTCAGAAGCGCAGTGTTGAGGGTATCGCCCCGATCGCCGATGACTCTGGTGGTGGCGTATACAACCAGAGTTCCGGCGTCGGTATCGACCTCGATATCGCGGACCTCTGCTGCCCGCAGGGCGGTGAACCCCGCGGGCAGCAGCCAGTAGCCATCGGTGAACTTCACGCTCGGAGATCTCTCACTTCACCGCGCCGACGGCGACGCCGCGGACCAGGGTGCGCTGGAAGATCAGGAAGAAGACCAACGTCGGGACCAATGAGATCAGCGCCCCGGCATTCAGCGTGGGTACGTCGAGCATCCGGTCGCCCTGCAAGGAAGCGAGCGCGATCGGTACCGTCTGCGAGTCGGGACTGGTGAGCATCACCAGCGGGATGAAGAACTCATTCCACGTCCAGATGAAGAAGAAGACCATCAGTACCGTCATGGTCGGCCGCACCACGGGGAAGACCACCCGCCACAGCACTGTCCAGTTGTTGGCGCCGTCGATAGACGCGGCCTCCAGCAGTGCGCGTGGGAAGGTGCCCATCACCGAGGCCAACAGGTAGGTGCCGAAGGCCGAATTGATGACGGTGAAGATAATCACGATGGACCATCCGGAGTTGGCCAGCCCGATCTTCTGGGCCATCGTGTACAGCGGGTAGAGCAGCACTTCCTGCGGCAACATATTGGCCAACAAGAAGACCATGAGGATCCACATCCGACCTTTGATCCGACCGATTCCGATGGCGTAGGCGGTCAGCAGGGACAAGAAGGTGGCCAGCACAGCGACGGCAGCCGAGGTCCAGATCGAATTCCACAGTTTGGTGGGAAAGTTGACCGTCGTCCAGAACTTCTTCAAGCCGTCCAGGTACAGGTGGTCGGGCAGGGCGAGTGGACCAGAGGTGGAATAGGTGACCGGATCCTTGAATGCGTTGATCAGCATCAGCAGGATCGGAGCCAGCATCAGCAGTGCGACGATGAGGCAGCCTGCCAGAATCACCCAGCGGAGCACACCGCGATGATGCCGGTCGGACTTTCTCACGGTTGTGGTGACATCAGTAGTTGCCATGTCAAAGACCTGCTTCCTCTCGGCGCTCGGAGCGTGCCTGGAAGAACTGGATAACGAACGCGACGATGATGATGACCACAGTCAGAACTGTGGCGATCGCAGCACCGTAACCGACCATCGAGGTGTCGAAGAAGTTGAGGAAGGAATAGTAGGACGGCACCAGGGTGCTGCCTTCGGGACCGCCCCGGGTCAGCACATAGATCGGAGCGAAGACCTTCAGCGCGGCGATGGTGCAGGTCAGGGCGATAACGAAGATCTCCGGACGAATCTGGGGAATCGTGATCGCTCGGAACCTGGCGAACCAGGTTGCCCCGTCAACCTCGGCTGCCTCATAGAGCTCGGGATCGACCCGCTGCAGTGCCGACATGAAGATGACCGTCGGATAGCCGATCTGAATCCAGACCAGCACGACCATCACCGCAGGCAATGCCAAGTCTGGGCTTCCCAGCCAGTTCGGCGGGTTGGCGACTCCGAGCCCGCGCAGGATTTCGTTAAGCGCGCCGGTTTCGGCGTTGAAGATCCAGTTCCACACGATGCCTGCGACCGCGATCGGGATGATCTGTGGCAGGTAATAGGTGGCACGCAGGAAGGTGACGATGCCCTCGCCGATGTGCTTGCCGACATAGTCAAATAGAACTGCGGCGAGCAGGAGACCGATCAGGGTCGGAATGACCACCATCGCGATGACCATCCACAGCGAATTCTGGAAGGACTGCCAGAATGCTTCATCGTGAAGCAACTGGCCGTAGTTGCCGAGACCGACCCATGTCATCGGGGCGAGGCCGCCCTTCCAACGGTGCAGCGAGTACCACACGTTCATGATGAATGGCACGATGATCACGGCGAGCAGGGCTATGCCACCTGGAATGAGATAGGCCCAGTAGATACGGGTTCCGCGGTTGCGTGGCCGCGCACTTGTCTTGGCCATCAGCGATCCTCTCGGGGGATACGGGTCTTCAATGGGGGCAGGCCGGCCCCCACACCATGGCGGCTCATCCTTCGAGGATCTCCGTCTTGCCGGTTTCGTAGTACTCGCCGAGTTCGGAGAGCGCAACCATCGGATCTTCGGAGCCGTTCATCACCGACTGGCAGAAGCTCACCAGCTGGTCGTAGAAGCCCGGCACCGGCCAGTCCATGTAGAACGACAGACCGTCGTCTGCAACCAGCGTCTCCCAGTTCTGGGTGAGCAGTCTCGTCTGATCATCGGTGATCACATTGATGTCACCGGCGACCGGCAGTCCGCCGTTCACGGCTGCCACGTTCTGAGCCTGTTCACCGAGCGCGGTGTTGATGAACTCGATCGCCAGATCCTTGTTCTTGGCGTTGGTCGGCACCACAAGCAGATTGCCTGATGCTCCGCTGCTGTACCCGGACCCGGGGAAGAGCATCTGACCCATGTCGAAGGTCACCTCGGAATTGAGGCGGCCGAACCACCACGAGCCGGAGACCATGATCGGGTACTTTCCGGAGATGAAGCCGACCGCCATGTCTTCGGCCTTCAGGCCGCTGGCGTTCTTGGAGACATAGCCCTTGTTTATCCAGTCGGCCAGATCCCGGGTGCCCTCGGCCAGCGGTCCATCGGTCCACGACACGTCACCCTTGAACAACTGGAAGTTGTCGACGAAGTCGCGGTCGGCATGCGACAGCACCAGTTCGCCCCACAGCTGCGAAAGTGGGTACTCGGCCCCGGCGGTGGCGATCGGCGTGATGCCCTTGGCGACGAAGGCATCCATCGCAGCGGTCAGGCTCTTCTGGTCGGTCGGCACCTCGATGCCCTGCTCAGCGAACATGTCCTTGTTGAAGAAGGTCTGGACGTATTCGCCGTAGGTGGGCGTGCCATACCAGTTACCCGATCCCATCAGCCCGTTCGTGTCGTAGCGGGCTGTGGTTTGCAGCGCTCCGGGAAGCTTGGTATCCCATCCCAGTTCGGTGGCCGAGTCAGACAGATCGGTCAACAGTCCCTGGGACGCGAGCTGACCGGCAGTGCCGTTGCCCTTGTTGTATTCCATGAGATCGGGGACATCTTTGCCCGAGAGCACGATCTTGGCGTTCTTCTGGAGTTGCTCGAAGGTCTGCTTCTCGACCTTCACCGTCACGTCTGGATGCTCGGCCTCGAAGGTTTCAATCGCGTCCTGCCATGCCAGTGCGGTAGCAGAGGTCTCGTCTTCGTAGTGCCAGAACAGCAGTGTGTTCGCGTCCTCGTTCGAATCGGCGGACCCGCCGCAGCCTGTGAGTGCCAGCGCGGCGGCCGTTGCGGCGGTCACCAGCGCGGTGCGGAGTTTGTTCATGGTGTTCCTTCCTTCGGCGACCTTCGTGGTCGCGGATCGGAGTTGCATCGAGAGCTTCATGAAGTTTTTTCGTCAGCAATGACATTCGGTGGGATCCTGGATGGTCCCATCACTACGAATAGTGTTACAACAAATGTATCTCTAGTCAAGTGGGAGATCGGAGCTGTTTCGGACATCCTGTGGCCAGCGAGTACAATCACCGGACGAAGACAATAGGAGGTGGCTGTGACGGCGCCATGGGAGCTTGCCAGCGATTCCGAGCATCGGGTCGCCATGGAGGTGCTGCTGCGGGGGCCGATATCGCGAACCGAACTGGCTCGTCGCCTGGAACTCTCCCAGCCCAGCCTGTCGCGGCTCACGAAGCGGCTGGTGCGTCACGGACTTCTCATCGAGGTCGGACGTGTCGATTCGGACGGTGCCGGGCGTCCGGCTATCCTGCTGGACATCGAATCCTCCTCCCACCACTTCGCCGGCATCAAGGTCACCGGTCAATACGCACGCGGGGCCCTGGTCGACTTCCGCGGCGAGGTGGTGGAGATCGCGGAGACTCCGCTGAGTGGCACCGAACCCGAGCGGGTGGCCGATACAGTGGCGGCCGTCGTCCGCGAACTCGACCGGCACACCCGAAGTACCGGGCTGGGGGTGGCACTCGGTGGCCAGGTGGTCAATGGGTCCACGGTTCGGCATGCGGGCTTCCTGGGATGGGAGGAGGTCGACTTCGCAGCCCTGGTCGAGGCTCGGATCGAAAGACCAACGATCGTCCAAAACGATGTGGCCGCGCTCTTGGCGGCCGAGCACTGGTTCGGCATCGGTCGTGAGGCAGAGACATTCGTGGTGATCACCGTTGGCGCAGGCGTCGGCTTCGGTGCCGTGGTACACGATCGTCCCATTGAGGGTGAGGATTTTGGTCTCGGCCTGATCTCCCACTGGCCGCTCGACTGCGCCGGGCCGCCATGTTCTCAAGGGCACCGAGGTTGCGCCCAAGCGATGCTCACCGAAGCGTCGATTCTGTCACGGGCCGGCGCGGCGCTTGGGCGCGAAGTGGGGTGGGCGGAACTCATCGACCTCGCAAAGCAGGGACAGCCGGCGGCACGTCAACAGGTCGAGGGGGCGGCGTCTGCATTAGGTCGCTTCGTGGGCGAAGTCGCCAGCTTGTTTCTGCCCGGGGCGGTGGTGCTGTCGGGCGAGGGCGTCGACATCGCCGCGATCGGCAACCGCCAACTGACAGAAGCGATCGCTTCGCTAAGTCATCCCGCGGCCAGGCCCCCCCGGGTCGTGATCCGTGAACCCGAAACCGTACTGTGGTCGCGAGGCGCCGCCATACCTGCGTTACAGGTCTTCGCCCGCGGCGGTGTGACGGAGTGACGAGACGGTTGCGCTGCCGGTCCTCCTTCGTGGCGGGCCATCCACTAAGGGTGCGCTTGCCAGGTCCGGTTATGGGCTCCGGTTAGGATTAACGACAGACGATTTCGAGAAAGCTGGTTAATGTCCATCAATCTGGGAAGCCCGTCGGTCAAGCCGCTGCTGCTCGCGCAGCGACGTCCGACTCGCAAGATCAAGGTCGGTACGAAGTACATTGGCGGCGATGCGCCGATCTCCGTGCAATCGATGACCACGACGCTCACGGCCAACATCAATGCCACCTTGCAGCAGATCGCCGAGTTGACCGCCGCGGGCTGCGACATCGTCCGCGTGGCGGTACCGAGCCAGGACGATGCCGACGCGCTGCCCGCCATCGCCGCGAAGTCGAAGATCCCGGTGGTCGCCGACATCCATTTCCAGCCGCGCTACGTTTTCGCCGCGATCGAAGCCGGATGCGCGAAGGTCCGCGTCAACCCCGGCAACATCAAGGCTTTCGACGACAAGATCGCCGACATCGCCAAGGCAGCCACCGACCACGGCACCTCGATCCGCATCGGCGTCAACGCCGGCTCGCTCGACACGCGACTGCGTTCCATGTACGACCTCGATCCTGCCGGTGCGCTGGTGCAGTCCGCTCTCAACGAGGCCGCGCTCTTCGAAGACGTCGGCTTCTTCGACTTTGCGATCTCGGTCAAGCACCACGACCCGGTCATCATGGTCGACGCCTACCGACGCCTCTCACAGGCCTGCGACTACCCGCTGCACCTCGGTGTGACCGAGGCCGGTCCGGCTTTCCAGGGCACCATCAAGTCAGCCACCGCCTTCGGAGCACTGCTGGCCGAGGGCATCGGCGACACCATCCGCGTCTCGCTGTCGGCTCCGCCGGTTGAAGAGGTCAAGGTCGGCATCAAGATTTTGGAGTCGCTGAACCTTCGTCCGCGTCAGTTCGAGATCGTCAGCTGTCCTAGCTGTGGACGCGCGCAGGTCGATGTCTACAAGCTGGCCAACGACGTGACCGAGGCCCTCAAGCAGATCACCGCTCCGATCCGGGTCGCGGTGATGGGCTGTGTGGTGAACGGTCCGGGCGAGGCCCGTGAGGCCGACCTGGGTGTGGCATCGGGCAACGGACGCGGCCAGATCTTCGTCCGGGGTGAGGTCATCGCCACCGTCCCCGAAGACCAGATCGTGCCTACCCTGATCGCCGAGGCCAACCGGATCGCCGCCGAAGTGACTGAGTCCGGCACTCCCGAAGTCTTGGTGAGCTAGGGAGCTGCGATCAGGTGAGCGGCTCACTGCGCGTCCTGGACGATGAGGATCTCCCCGAGTTCGGGTCGCTGTTGAGCCGCGATCCGCTGAGCAACCTCTTCGTCGCATCCAGGGTCAGCACGTTCGGGCTCGCGCCCGAGTCATTGGGCTGTGCCGTCTATGGCTATCAGGTGTCCGGTGAACTGGTCGGTGCCTGCCATGTCGGCTCGAACCTGGTGCCCATCGGCGAACATCCCGAAGCCCTGGACGCCTTCAGTGAGGCCATCGGGCCGCGCAGGCACGTCGCCTCAATCGTCGGGCCGGCCTCGTCGGTCGAGCGGCTGCACGCCGGCCTGTGTGAGCGCTGGGGCGCCAGCTGGACGCGGACTCGCGAGGTTCGTGCGCATCAACCCCTGATGTCCATCGAGACCGCACCCCTGGTCGCCCCCGATCGGCGGATCCGGCGGCTCGATACGACGCACTTCGACGCCTACGTGAAGGCGGCGATCGCGATGTACACCGAGGAGGTCGGTGTCAGCCCGGTAGATTCGTCCGGCAGCTACTCGCGCTATGTGCGGCTGCTGATGCAGATGGGCAGGACGATGGGCGCTGTGGTGCCTACCGAGGGTGGCGGATGGCCGTCCGAGCGGGTCTGGTTCAAATCCGACATCGGCTCGGCTTGGCGTCAGTACTGCCAGATCCAGGGGGTCTGGCTCGACCCGTTGCTGCGCGGGCGGCGGCTCTCGGTACCGGCGATGTCCCAGGTGGTGTTGCTGTGTCAGGAGCAGTACCCGGTGGTCTCGCTGTACGTCAACGACTTCAATGCCCGTGCCCGCCGGCTGTATACCGAGGTAGGTTTCAGTACGGTCGGGGAGCTCGCGACGGTCCTCTACTGATCTGCCGGTGGCTGCCGATCGAAGCCGCAAACAGTAGCTGCCGAAAGCACCACCGGCTTCCGAAAACCGCGGGCCGTCTCACCGCGGCTACCAACAATTGCAGCAGCTGCCGAATTGCCGGTGGCTTCTGCGACCATCGGCAGCCGTTGTTGGTGCGCCCGTGCGGATCAGTAGCTCTGGCCCTTTCGGCAGCTGATCCGGTGTGGGGTCGGCTACCCGAGCTATCCAGGCGCACCCTCCAGCCGCCATGCTGGATGCATGGAGATCAGCCTGCGACACAATCCCGAATACGCGGTGGCACGGCTCTACCTCGCGCCGAACGAACCGCTCCGGCTGCAAACCGGCGCGATGATGGCACACAGCCCCGGCATCGAGATCGATGCGCGAATGGAGGGCGGGCTGATGGCCGGGCTCAAACGCTCGATGCTGAGTGGTGAAGGCCTGTTCATCTCCTCAGCGACCGCGCCGCCGGCGGGCGGCTGGGTTGACATCACCCCGACGCTGCCGGGCGACATCATGCCGCTGACGATCCAGCCGCAGCGTCCGTTCTTCGTGTCGCGCGGCTGCTGGCTCGCGAATTCGTACTCAGTGACCACCGACAGCCAATGGGGAACCGCGCAATTCTCGATGCTCGGTCAGGCCGGGCTCGGCTTGCAGGCCTACGGTCAGGGCACCGTAGTGCTGAGCATCTACGGTGCCCTCGACATCATCGATCTGCAGCCAGGAGACCAGGTGGTCGTCGACTCCGGCCATGTCGTGGCCTACGACCTGAGCATCGCCCACCAGGTGCGTCCGGCGACCTCCGGAACCACCTGGCACACCATGAGATCGGGAGAAGGCTACGTCTTCGACTTCGCAGGCCCAGGACGAATCTTCCTGCAGTCGCGTAACCCGCTCGCGCTGGCCGCCTACGTTCGGGCCGCCGCGCCGTCCAGCTAGACAGGATCACAGGGGAAGGCAGCGACCTGATGCTTGGTGTACTCGGTCTCCATCGCCGCCATCTTCGCGTACATCTCGGCGTGATCATCCCAGTTCACGTGACCCATGGACACTATTCGCTTCCCGCAAGGATGGCGTTGAGTTGATCCTGGCTCAGGTCATAGCCGTAGTAGGTCTGGTAGAAGTCCTTGGTGACGTCGGGGAGGGAGACATCGGCGAACTTCTCGGGATACAAGATCGTGCCGAGGAAGACCGGCATCAGAACGCCTTCGGCGGATCGAACCGACCAAGGGTAGGTGCCTTCGGGCTCGGTAAAGACCTTCCCGCTGGCGACCGCCGGCACCGTCGCCAGCGCCGGATCGTTCAGGATCTGTTCGCGAGCGGCGTTGCCCATGGTGAAGATGACCTCAGGCGCCCATGTCATGATCTGTTCGGCGCCCACGGTGCTGCTGGACGTGTCGAAGTCGGCAGAGACAACGATGCCGCCGGCTGAGGTGACATATGCGGACGAGATGTCCTTGCCGTCCACGGTGCTGTAGCCGTTACCGCCCACGCGCAGATTGAGCGTCTTGACCCGATCGGATTCGGGCACGTCGGCTACTCGGGCCTCCACATCTGAGATGGTAGTGGCGTAGTACTGATTGAAGGTGGCGGCCTTCTGCGGAGCATCGCCGCCCAGAATCTCTCCGACCAGGGTGATGACAGACATCATTTCTTCGGGGGTGCCGAACTTGTTGATGGTGATTGGGACGATACCGGCCGCGTTCAGCTGTACGGTCACCTCATCGGTGAACTTGGGTCCGATGACCACCTGGGTGTTGGCAGCGATGAGTTCCTCGACGTTGGCGGGGTCATGGTCATCTGGATTCGCCTGCGGCCAGACATCGTGGAAGAGCCCCTGGCCCACGCTCGGGATCGCGGCGACGATCTTGTCAGCTCCGCCGTCCACCGCGATGATATGCGCGAACGCACCGATGGTGGCCGCGATGCGATCGACATTGGCCGGGATCTCGATCTGGTTGCCGTATTGGTCGGTGATCGTCCGGGTGGTCTCTGCGGATGATTGAGCGGCTGCGGACGAACTCGCCGATGGTGTGCCGCTGCTCGTACTCGGCGTCGATGAGCAGCCCGCGAAGACAGCGACAGACAATGCGGCAGCTGTGATAGCACTCAGAAAGCGATTGGCTTTCATGGGTTTCCTTTCTCAGGGTTGGGTGGATCTGGTGGATAGCAGTGGATAGCAGAAGCTGATCTGATCGTGTTCAGAAGCGACGACTCGTACCGGTACGCCGTATGCGGTGCTCAGGTTCTCCGCCGTCAGGACCTCGCGTACCGGCCCGCGTTGGATGCTGGACGGACCCGTGATCAGAGCAGCCTCGGCATTGCACAAGAAGGCATGGTCGGGGGCGTGGGTGGTCATGACCACCCCGATACCGGACTCGGCAAGGCGCATGACTTGATCCAGGGCACGTACCTGGTTGCCGAAGTCGAGAGCGGCGGTGGGTTCGTCCAACATGATGAAGGCGGGCTCCTGAGCCAGCGCGCGGGCGATCATGACCAGCTGTCGTTCTCCGCCGGAAAGCGCGGTGAAAGCGCGGTCGGCGAGCTTGGTTGCACCGATGGCGCTGAGCGCGCTCAGCGCAGCTTCACGGTCTTTGCGTCCTGGTGCGCCGAAGCTTCCGATCCGCGCGGTGCGGCCCATCAGGACAACGTCGATCGCCTTGAATGCGAAGGGGGTCTGCTGGGCTTGCGGCACGTAGCCCACGAGCCGGGCTATCTCGGGGCGGGAGAGTTGCGCCAGATCCTGGTCACCAACACGAACGCGCCCGCCCATCGCCGGCAGTAAGCCGAGCATGATCTTGAACAGCGTTGTCTTGCCAACACCATTCGGGCCGAGCAGGCAGAGGATCTTCCCCGGCTCGACTACGAGGTTCACGTCCTGGATCACCACTCGCGGGCCGTAGCCACCCGTCAGATCCTCCACGCGCAGACTCGTCGACGCGGATGCTGCGGCGTCTATTCGGCCCATGCGTGCTGGCCCCTGAAGAGCAGATGGAGGAAGACCGGGGCTCCGATCAGGGAGGTCACGATGCTGAGCGGGATTTCGCCTGCGGTGGCGGTACGAGCGACATCGTCGACAGCGAGCATGAAGCAGCCGCCGAGGACGATCGAGCTGGGCAGTAGCGCGAGATAGTTCGGGCCCACCAGGAAACGGCACATGTGCGGGATGACCAGCCCGACCCAGCCGACGACGCCGCAGAGTGCCACAGTGCCGGCGGTCAGCAGCGTCGCGGCGACAATGACGACGAGCCTCACCCGCGCAGTGTTGACACCTAGCGCCCGCGCCTCCTCTTCGCCGAATGACATCACATTGAGCTTCCAGCGCAGCATCAGTAGCGGAATGACGCCGAGCAGGAAGATCGCGGTCATGATCGCCAGGTTCGCTGCGCTGCTGCTGCGCGCGAAGCTGCCCATCAACCAAAAGGTGATCTCTGGCAGCTTGGTTTCCGGCGGTGCGAGGTACTTGGTGAGCGAGGTCACGGCAGAGGCCAGGGACGAGACAACTATGCCGGCCAATACCATGACGAGCAATCCGCCTCCGCTCGTCTTCGTGACGGCGGCGCTGACACCGACGACGAGTGCGACTGCCGCGAGCCCTGCCCCGAAGGACAGCAGTTGGATCATCGGACCGGGCAGCGACAAGAGGATGCCGATGCAGGCACCCACGCTGGCACCGGAGGCGACGCCGAGCAGGTCCGGGGAGACCATCGGGTTTCGGAAGAGTCCCTGAAACGAGGCTCCGGCCGCCGACAATGCGGCACCGGCGACTATGGCGAGCCCGATGCGTGGCAGCCGCACGGTGAAGAGCACCGCGGCCACCTGATCTTTCGGGTCGAGGGTTCCCGCGAAGGCTTCCTTGACGACCCTGAACATTTCGGAGGAGGACACACCGAATCGGCCGATCTGCACGGAGACGATCACGACCACCAACAGCAGCGCGAAGAGCCCGATCAGAACCAGGGTTTCGCGCTGCATCCGAGGTTTCTGCGGGGCGGCCGGGTTGGTCTGAGTGCTCACAGTTTTGGGCCTGGACGCATTGGGGGTAGCGGAGGGTTCCGAGGTGGCGTGTTCCGCAATCACGTGGACTCCTGAGGGAAAAGATCCGCAAACGCGGCTCGGGACGGAGTTTACACAAGAAACATGGGCAAAAGGCAATATCCTGGATCAGCCCGCCGCAGGACCTCGAATGGTGCAGTGGGAGGGGAGCGGTTCGTCAGCGAGGGCTTCGCGGCTTGCTGTCCATCCGCGGCCGGTACCTGATTCCGGCGGGCGCACGGTCGGATACCCTTAGTCGGGCAAGCATGTGAGGAGCAGCCGTGATCACCCGAATGAGCCACCTTTTTGTGCGGACCCTGCGCGAGGATCCGGCCGACGCCGAAGTCCCCAGTCACCGTTGGCTGGTGCGCGCCGGCTACATTCGCCGCGTCGCCCCGGGCATCTACTCCTGGCTGCCGTTGGGTCTCAGCGTGCTGCACAAGGTCGAAGAGGTCGTCCGCGAAGAGATGAACGCGATCGGCGCCCAGGAGGTGCTTTTTCCTGCCCTGCTGCCCGCCGACCCCTACAAGGCCACCGACCGCTGGACCGAATATGGCGACAACCTCTTTCGTCTCGTCGACCGCAAGGGCGCGGACATGCTGCTCGGGCCGACTCACGAAGAGATGTTCACCTTGATGGCGAAGGATCAGTGCAGCTCCTACAAGGACCTGCCGCTGGCCCTTTACCAGATTCAGACCAAGTACCGCGACGAGGCGCGTCCGCGCGCGGGCATCCTGCGCGGCCGCGAGTTCGTGATGAAGGACTCCTATTCCTTCGACATCGACAAGGCCGGGCTGGACGCGTCCTATGCCGCCCATCGCGGCGCCTACATCCGCATCTTCGACCGGCTCGGCTTCGAATATGTGATCGTGCAGGCCAACTCGGGTGCCATGGGAGGCTCGGCGTCCGAGGAGTTCCTGGCGATCTCACCCAACGGCGAGGACACGTTCGTCCGTTCACCGGGCGGTTACGCGGCCAATGTGGAGGCCGTGCGGCGTCCGCTGGCGGCTGAGGTGGACGCATCTGAGGTGCCCGCTGCCGAGATCCACGAGACACCCGATTCGCCGACCATCGACACGCTGGTCGCGCAGGCAAACGCGCTCTTCCCGCGCGCCGATCGCGATTGGGTCGCCCATGACACGCTGAAGAATGTCGTATTCAACCTGCGTCAGCCCGATGGCAGCGTCGAGCCGTTGGCGATCGGGCTGCCGGGTGACCGCGAGGTCGACGACACCCGACTGGAGGCAGCGGTCTCTCCTGCGGAGCTGGAGCCGTTCGGCGACGAGGATTTCGCGAGATACCCGCAGCTAGCGAAGGGCTATATCGGCCCGTCGGGGCTCAAGGCTGCCGGGCTGCGCTACGTACTCGATCCCGAGGTCGTCCCCGGAACGGCCTGGCTGACCGGCGCCGACAAGCCGGGATACCACGTGATCAATCTGGTCGCCGGCCGCGACTTCGAGATCGATGAGCATCTCGACGTGGCCGTGTTGCGCGAGGGCGATCAAGCTCCCGACGGCTCGGGTCCGCTGGGTCTGGCCCGTGGAATCGAGATGGGTCACATCTTCCAGCTGGGCACCAAGTACGCGGAGGCGCTCGGCCTGAAGGTGCTGGACCAAAACGGAAAGCTGCAGACCGTCACGATGGGCTCCTACGGCGTCGGGGTCTCGCGTGCGGTCGCCGTGGTCGCCGAGGCGACCTGTGACGACAAGGGTCTGTGCTGGCCTCGTCCGCTGGCCCCCTACGAGGTAATGGTGCTGGCCACCGGCAAGGGCGATGAGATAGCGCAGACCGCCGAGAAGCTGGCGTTAGATCTCGACGCCGCCGGTGTCAGCGTGCTGCTGGACGACCGCAAGGCCTCGCCCGGTGTGAAGTTCAAGGATTCCGAGATCTTGGGCATGCCGACCTCGGTGGTTGTTGGCCGTGGGCTTGCCGACGGCAATGTCGAGATCCGCGACCGCAAGTCGGGCAGTGCCCGCCCGGTGGCGGTGGCGGACGCCGTCGCCGAGGTGCTCGCCGAGATCGGACGCTGAGCTAGACCCAACCTGGCCAGTAGGACAACGCGACACCCCGGTCGCCGGCTCGTCCTGCCTGAGCCATCCCCTGCTGGACCGCTTGGGTGCGGCTGGACGCATCGACGGCACCCAACCTGGCCCAGGCATTCATCACGTTCACCTCGAGCGCTCCCCAGATCAGCGCCGTTTGCGTTGCATCGGTGACATCGCCCGGCATCGTGTATTCGGGCGGCTGAGGCTCGGGTGTTGCTTCACTTGCCACGATGGTTGCCGCAACCGCGTCCCGCTCGCGCATCGCCTCGCCCAGCCGGGCAGCCAACAGATCTGCCGTCGGATCGAGATAGTCCACGCGGCCATAGAGCGCCTGCAAACCGAAGACGAGCGCGCGTTGCTGGCTCAGCAAGACCTGCTCGGCCGCGCCGAGATCACCCATCTCGGTCTTTGCAGGCACAGCGTCACCGGCCACCGGGACCGGACGATTGAACGCCGAACCATCGCCGGAGCCAAGCACCTGTGCGGCCAGCTGCGCGCACAACAGCTGCGAGATCCAGAGCAGCGCCATGCTGCCCGCCAGGCCCGCATCCGCGTCCGCACCGACAGCCGAGGTGGGAAGCGCCGAAATCAGATCGGCAAGCGCCGTCTCCTGGGCGGCGAGCGCGCCGGCCGCCTCGGCTTGTGAACCCGGAATCGCGAGCTCACCGGCGGTGATCTCTTCGATCGGCGTGGGATCGGCCAGCACCCCGCCCAGCGGATCCGCCTGGCAGAGCACAGTCAGGTGCGCTCCATGCTGGGCGGAAAGCGCGCTACACCATGATACGAACGCCGGATCAGCGCCCGGAATCGCGGCACACCCGTCGGCCAGCGCGATCAGATCGGCGGTCGCCTGAGCGGTCTGCCGTCGGGCATCGTCCAGTGTCGGCTGCACATGCGGGGTCTCGTCCGGGCTGATCAGCGGACTCGGTGCGCATGCCGCCAATGCCCCGGAGGCGGAACCGGCCAAGGCCAGTTGCAGGAACGTGCGGCGCCGCAAGCGGGTCTGCGCGCCAGGGGTGATCATGGGCCCACCTTAGCGTCTCGGCACGGTGCGGGTGTTGCGGCGATGGCCTAGACTGGCAGACCAGCGTCATGCTGAGAAACAATTGGCTACTCACAAAAGGATCATCCATGAAGCACACCGGACTCGAAGAGGAGTTGGCGGCTGTGCTCGCGGGTCACCAACTTGAACTCGACGATCTCGAGGTTCAGGCTGCAGGAAAACGGCGCGTCGTCCGGGTCACGGTGGATGGCGATGGGCCTGCCGGAGGCGGACCCGATCTCGACCAGATCGCGGCTGCGACCAGGGCAATCTCTCAAACGCTCGA